>NZ_JBHTDO010000035.1:0-84020 GCF_042666575.1 Actinoplanes sp. GCM10030250
GCGCTCAGCGGGGCCATCAGCGCGTTTGGGCACCGCTCACGCCCAGCCGAGTCGACCAGCTGGCGCTCAGCGGGGCCATCAGCGCGTTTGGGCACCGCTCACGCCCAGCCGAGTCGACCAGCTGGCGCTCAGCGGGGCCTTCAGCGCGTGGGGGCGCCGCTCACGCCCAGCCGGGGGTCAAGCGATGGCGGAGCGGATGGCTTCGGCGGTTATCTCGGTGGTGGTGGCGCGCAGGAGGTCCAGGTCGATGCCGGGGCCTGCTTCACCGGTGGCGAGAGCTACCACGGCGTCGCCGTCGAAGCGGGAGTGGGCGGGGTGCAGGGCGCGGGCGAAACCGGTGTGGCCGCTCTGCGCGAGCAGGAAGCAGTCGGCTTTCGTCAGCTGGGCGTCGGTGAGCACCACGGCGATCGTCGTGTTGTCCATGCCGAACGGTGCCCGCGCCTCGGCCACCGGCACTTCCGCGAAGCGGGGCTGCCCACCGGCGTCCAGCACATCACCCCACGCATTGACCACGGCAATCACCGCGACCCGGGCCACGCCGTTCTGGCCCGAGCTGCCCTGAGCCGCACCACTCTGGCTCACGCCGCCCTGACCCGCGCTGGGCTGACCGGCGCCGCCGTGACCCGCGCTGGGCTGAGCGGCGCCGCCCTGAGCCGCGCTGGGCTGACCGGCGCCGCCCTGAGCCGCGCTGGGCTGACCGGCGCCGCCCTGAGCCGCGCTGGGCTGGGCCGCGCCTGAGCTGCCCTGGGCCCAGCCGACACCGCCTGGGGCGGGCCGGCCGCGCCACTTGCCTGTCGAGGCGCCGGTGCCGGCTCCGACCGTACCGCTGCTCAGAACATCTCCACGCAGTGCCGCAAGCGCGGCATCCCGCCCGGCCGTGGCACCTGGTGGCGTCGTAGCCACCGATCCGTCGAAGATCGACATGCCCACGACGATTGGAACCGGACCGGCCGGTGTCGGAAAACCGAGACCCCGCTCTCGCAGGAATGTCATCACACCGTCAGCCGCGGAGAGCCCGAACGCCGAGCCACCGGAGAGCACCACCGCGTCCACCCGATCAACCAGCCGGACCGGGTCGAGCAACGCGAACTCGCGCGTCGCCGGTGCACCACCGCGCACCTCCCCGGACCCAACGGTCCCGGGCGGCGGCAGGATCACGGTCACCCCGGTGCCGGATCCGGTCCAGTGGCCGACGTAAGCCGACAGCAGTTGCGGAACGGTCATTCCCGCACGCTACGCGGATCCAGCACCGGCCGTTGGGGTGGTGAGCGCACACGGTGAGGTGGAGTGCGATCCGACAAGGCCTATGACGTGGGGTAAGAAGCGCACGGTCGGGGTGTGTGTGCGCCTGCCCCGGTTGAGAGGCGGCCCGCGCCGTCGGCGACGCAAGCCGGCGCGGTAACGGTGAAAGCCGGCGCGGTAACGGCGAAAGCCGGCGCGGTAACGGTGAAAGCCGGCGCGGTAGACGGTCAAGCCAGCGCGGTAGACGGTCAAGCCGGCGCGGTAGACGGTCAAGCCGGCGCGGTGGCCGTGGGGCCGCCGCGCCGGCTTGGTGGTGCGGGGTTGTGTGGTGCGGGGTTCAGGTGGTGCCTGTTGCTGCGGGGTCAGATGGTGCGTGTTGGTGCGGTGGTGCTTGGTGCGGGTCAGGTGGTGAGGGCGGCCTTGTCGGCGGAGGAGCCCTCGATGACCGGGGACTGGCCGGTGGCGATCTCGATGCGGCGGGGCTTCGCGGCTTCGGCGACCGGGATGGTCAGAGTGAGGACGCCGTCCTGCCAGGTGGCGGCGATGCGGTCGAGGTCGAGGCCGTCGCCGATGGTGAGTCGCCGTTCGAAGGTGCCCGTGACGCGCTCGCGGCGGACCCACTGCACGTCGGCGTCGGTGCGGGCGGAACGTTCGGCGCGGATGGTCAGCACGCGGCCGTCGACGTCCACCTGGACCGAACCCGGGTCGATGCCGGCGAGGTCGCAGTGGAGCACGAAGTGGTCACCGGACCGGTACAGGTCCATCGGCATCGCCGCGGTGGCGGCGCCGCTGACGCCCGGGGCGCCGAGCATCTGCCCGGCCAGGCGGTCGAACTCGCGGAAAGGATCGAAAGTCAGCACCACGGATCCACCTCCTCGATGCAGCCGCCGGCCTCTCCGGCGGCTCGTGGCGCTCGGCTGACAACCATTGCCGAGGTCGCCTCCCAGATTCCTTTGACCAGGGGCGACAACTATTTTTTTAGCACTGCCACGACCCGACTGCCAGTCCTTCGCCAAGATTTTTTCGACCCGATTCCGAAGCCCGTGGAGCACGCCCGCCGGCTGGCTTCCAGCGGGCCGGATCGGCGCACGAGACACCCCTGAGAGCCAGCCGGACGTTGCGCCCTCGGATGGAGGGCGGGCGGGATGGAGGGCGGGCGGGATGGAGGGGCTGGGCGAGGGTGTGCGGGGAGGCGTACGAGAAAGGGGTTGAGCGTAGGTTGATCTCATGAGCATGCGTTTCGGGGTTTTCGTGCCGCAGGGGTGGCGGATGGACCTGGTCGAGATCGCCGACCCGGTGGAGCAGTACGAGGCGATGACCGCGGTGGCGAAGCTGGCCGATGCCGGGCCGTGGGATTCGATCTGGGTGTACGACCACTTTCACACGACGCCCGAGCCGACGATGAACACGACGTTCGAGGCGTGGACGGTCACGTCGACGCTGGCGCGGGACACGAGCCGGGTGAACATCGGGCAGATGGTGGGCTGTAACGGCTACCGGCACCCGGCGCTGTACGCCAAGATCGCCTCCACGGTGGATGTGGCGAGCCATGGGCGGCTCTACGCGGGTATCGGCGCCGGGTGGTACGAGCACGAGTGGAAGGCGTACGGCTACGAGTGGACCGACGTGCCGGAGCGGATGGCGGCGTTCCGTGAGGGCGTGCAGATCGTGCACAAGATGTGGACCGAGGACCGGCCCGTGTTCACCGGTAAGCACTACCGGATCGACCAGCCGATCAACGAGCCGAAGGGTGTGCGCAAGCCGCACCCGTCGTTCTGGATCGGCGGCGGCGGTGAGAAGGTCACGTTGAAGCTTGTCGCGCAGTACGCGAACGGCGCCAACTTCGGCAACGGCGACCCGGACACGATCCGGGAGAAGCTGGCGATCCTGAAGCAGCACTGTGAGCGGCGGGAACGCGACTACGATCAGATCATCAAGTCGACGAGTTTCAATCTTCGGCTGGAGGATTCGACCGCTGACAACATCGGCAAGCTGGAGCGGATCGCCGAGGCGGGCGCTGATTACGCGATCGTCTACGTCCCGCGGGTGGCCTACGACCACGAGCCGCTGCTGCGTTTCCAGCAGGAGGTCATTCCCCAGTTCTCCTGACCGGGGCCGGACGTGGCATGATTTCGATGCCGCGTCCGAAACTTCCAGCCGAATGGACCGGCGGTAAGGAGCGCTCCCATGGCCGTGGCCAGGCAACGCGTGACCATCGCGGCCATCGCGGAGGCAGCCGGGGTTTCGGTGCCGACGGTGTCCAGGGTGCTCAACGGACGTTCCGACGTCTCGCCGCAGACGCGCGAGCTGATCGAGCGGCTGCTGCGTGAGCACGATTACCGGCCTCGCAACTCTCGGCACTCCGGCCGGGCCCGGCTGGTGGACCTGGTTTTCAACGACCTGGACAGCCCGTGGGCCCTGGAGTTGATCCGCGGCGTCGAGGACGTCGCGCACGCCTCCGGTGTCGGCACCGTGGTCTCCCAGGTGCACCGGCGCACCACCGCCACCAGGCAGTGGCTGCAGAATCTGCGGGCCCGCGCGTCGGACGGGGTCATCTTCGTGACCTCGGACGTGGCGGAGCCGGTGCACAACGAGTTGCACCGGCTCAAGGTCCCGGTGGTGATCATCGACCCGGCCGGCGGGGCGGCGTCCGACGTGCCGACGATCGGCGCGACGAACTGGTCGGGCGGCCGGACCGCCACCGATCATCTGCTGTCGCTGGGTCACCGGCGGATCGGTTTCGTGGCGGGGCCCAAGGAGCTGTTGTGCAGCCGGGCGCGGCTGGACGGTTACCGGGCGGCTCTGGAGGCGGCGGGTGTGCGGGCCGACGACGCGCTCATCGAGATCGGCGACTTCCGCCACGAGTCCGGTTTCATTGCCGGGTGCCGGCTGCTCGATCTGGCCGACCCGCCGACGGCGATCTTCGCGTCCAGCGACCTGATGGCGCTCGGTGTGTGCGAGGCGGCCCGGCGGCGCGGCATGCGGGTGCCCGAGCAGCTCAGCGTTGTCGGTTTCGACGATCTGCCCGAGTCGCGGTGGGCCTCTCCCCCGCTGACCACGGTTCGCCAGCCGCTCGCCGAGATGGGTGCGCTCGCCGCGCGGACCGTGTTGCGGCTGTCGCGCGGCGAGTCCATCGAGACTCCCCGGGTGGAGCTGGTCACCAAGCTGATGGTCAGGGAGAGCACCGCCGCCGCTCAATGACCAGCATCCGAGCTGGTCATCGAACGGTGAAGCGAGAGCTGAGTGACCAGCATCCGTGCTGGTCACTCAGCGGCGGTGCGAGAGCTGACCGGCTCCTACTTGCTGAAGCCCGCTGTCAGGCCGCTGACGAGCTGGCGGCGGCCGATCGCGTAGAGCAGGACGATCGGGACCGTGGTGAGCGTGACCGAGGCGGCGATGGCCGGCACGTTCACGCCGAACTGGGTCTGGAACGAGGCGAGCGCGAGCGGGATGGTCGACTGCTCCGGGCTCTGGGTGAGGATCAGCGGTAGCAGGTACCCGTTCCAGATGCCGACCGCGTTGTAGATGATCACGGTCATCAGAGCGGGCCGGGTGAGCGGGAAGGCGAGCCGCCACATGGTGCCCCACTCGGTGGCGCCGTCCATCCGCATCGACTCGAAGAGCTCCTTCGGGACGTCGCGGATGAAGTTGCCCAGGACCAGCACCGACAGCGGGATGGCGAAGGCGATCGACGGCAGGATGATCGCTTGGAGCGTGTCGTACAGCTCCATCTTGATGATGATCAGGTAGACCGGGATGATCACCGCCTGGAGCGGGATGGCCAGCCCCATCAGGAAGATCCCGTTGACCGTCTTCAGGAACCGGTTGCCGGCGCCGCGGACGATCGCGTAGGCCGCCATGAACGAGATCAGCGTGGCCGGCAGAACCGCGCCGGCGGTGACGATGACGCTGTTCATGAAGAACCGGACGAAGTCGCTCTCGACCACCAGTTGGTAATTTTCCATGGTGAACTCGGCCGGCGGCTTCAGCGGGTTGGTGAAGAAGTAGTTCGACTGGGTCTTGAAGCTGGTGATGACGAGCCAGTAGAGCGGCAGCATCACGATGAGCAGCCAGAACCAGCCGAATCCGCCGCCGATCCAGTTCATCTCGCGCATGCGGCGGCCCATCGACCGCCGGGGTGCGTGCGACACCGGTGGCCGGCCGGCCTGTTTGTGGGCCGTGGGGGTCATCGTCGCCACCTCAGGCTCCTTCCATCTGGCTCTCGTCGGCGCGCCCGCCCAGTCGCCGCAACAGCAGCGAGAGGCCGAGGCCGACCAGGACCAGGATGACGGCGATCGCGCTGGCCGGGCCCATCAGGCTGGCCTGGAAGCCCTGCTGGTACATCTGCACCGCGAGGGCGCGAGTGGCGTCGCCGGGACCACCGGCGGTCAGCACCCAGATCAGGTCGAAGAAGGTCAGCGAGCCCACCACCATCAGCGTCGACGACGTGATGATCGTGTACTTGAGCTGCGGCAGCGTGATGCCGAAGAACTGCCGCACCCGCCCGGCGCCGTCGATCTGCGCCGCCTCGTACATCGAATTGGGGATCTGCCGGACCGCGCCCTGGTAGATCAGCGAGTGGAACGGGATGAACTGCCAGGAGACCACGAAGATCAGCGTGGCGATGGCCAGGTTGGCCTGACCGAGCCAGTTCTGGTTCAGCGCCTCGATCCCGAGGCCGGCGCCCAGCCCGAAGTTCGGGTCGAGCAGCGACTTGTAGGTGATCGCGATGGCCGCGGAGCTGAGCAGCAGCGGGATGAAGTAGAAGACCGCGAGGAATCCGCGGTACCGGGTCTGGCGGGCCATGAAGACACCGAGCAGGATCGAGATCGGGGTCTGCACGATCCAGGAGAGCGCCATGATCAGGAAGGTGACCCACAGCGCGTTCGGCAGGCCCGGGTTGGTGAGGGCCGCTTTCCAGCTGACGAGGCCGGTCAGCTCGATGGTCGGCGTGATGCCGTTCCACGTGGCGAAGCTGAGCGCGATCACTCCGAACAGCGGGATGATCCCGAAGAAGACGAACATGATGAACGCCGGCAGGGCCATCCACACGACGGAGCCGCTCCGCCCGCCGCTGGATCTGGTGGGCTCCTGACCACGTACGACGGGCGGAGCGAGCGTCGTCATTTACCGATGACCCCGTTCATGTTGTCGACCCACTGCTGCGGGGTGACCTGGAGCTGGAACAGCTTGGCGATGTTGTCCAGCAGCACCTCGGCAGCGGTCGGGCTCAGCGCCTGGTCCCACGACTGCGCGAAGGTCTTGGCGTTGGCCGCGATCGTCGACATGTCCTTGAGGAACTGCGCGTCGTCGCCGGTGAACAGGCTCTCGGCGCCCTTGAGCACCGGAACGCCGCCGGACTTGACCCAGCCGGCCTTCTCCTCGTCGTCGACGAGCGTGGTGGAGAAGAACTTCTTCGCGGTCTCCTTGGCCTCCGGGGTCGCCTTGGAGGAGATCGACAGGTACTGGCCGGGGTTGCCGACGGTGTTGCTCGGGTCGCCCTTGCCGCCGTCGATCGGCGGGAAGTTCATCCAGCCCAGGCCGCCGTCGGCGACGAACTTGCCGCCGTTGGCCTTCTGGATGCCGAACGACCAGGAGCCGTGCACCATCATCGCGGCCTTGCCGGTGTAGAGCAGGGCCTGGTCGGCGTTGGTGTCGGCGACGGTGGAGGCGAAGCCCTTCTGGAAGGCGTTCTGCTTCACCAGGTCCTGGACCTTGGTCAGCATGTCCAGGACGGCCGGGTCGGACCAGGAGCCCGCCTTGCCGGCGAAGACGTTGTCGAACACCTCGGAGCCGGCGTTGCGGTCGAGCATGAACTCGAGCCACATCATGTTCGTCCACCGGGACTGGCCGGCGAGCGAGAACGGCGCGATGCCCTTGGCGTTGAACTTGGGGATCAGGTCGAGGATGTCGCCGTAGCTCTGCGGCGGCTGCACGCCGACCTGGTCGAAGATCTTCTTGTTGTAGAAGAGGACGATCGGCTGGACCGTCTCGACCGGGAACGCGTAGACCTTGCCGTTGACCGTGGCGGCGCCGAACGAGGACGGGAGGATCTTGTCCTTGACCGGTGCGTTCTGGGCCAGCCAGTCGGTCAGGTCCTCGACCTGGCCGGCGTCGACGTAGCTCTTGAGGCCGCCGCCGCCCCAGCCCCAGATCATGGTGGGGGCCTGGTTGGCGCCGAGCGCCGTCTTGATCTTCGCCTTGTAGGCGTCGTTCTGGAAGAACGTGGGGGTGATCTTGCTGTCCGGGTTCGCCTTGTTGAACCGCTCGGTGGCGGCTTTACGGTACGGCTCGCCGGGCTCGCCGCTGAGGGACCAGTAACTGGCCGCTCCCGCGCCGCTCGCACCTCCGGAACTGTCGTCACCGGGGCCGTCATTGCCGCAGGCGGCGAGCGCGGCACCCGCGGCGGTGCCGGCGGAGATGGTCAAGAAACTCCTGCGCTTCACGCTGATCTCCGTACTCGAAGAAGCCGCCTGGGGAGCGGCTGGTGATATGGCAACGTCTCGCCGCCGATCATCCCGAACCGGTTAAGTTTCGAAAGTTTCGATCTGCGGCTGTAAATTAACGTGAGGTTTCGTAAAACTAGGGTTTCGTTGTGACGAGTGTCAAGACCCTTGCCGTAACAGTGCTCAGGGCGCGAGAGTAAGCGGCACGAACGCCCGCCCGCGGGCGTGTCGCGGGCAGATCGCCGAAGTCCGGCGGCTCCCGAAAGTTTCGGAAACTATCGGAGGAACCGTTGACTGCTGATCAGGCGCTCCAGCCCTGGCGTGACCCGAGCCTTCCGGCAGCTGATCGGGTCGATGCACTGCTCGCCGAGATGACGCTCGAGGAGAAGGTGGCACAGCTCGGCAGCCGCTGGCTGGGTAAGGACAAGGGAGCCACCGGCGCCGCCGGCCCGGAGCCGGAGGAGAGCCACAACGTGGCGCCGATGGAAGACGAGTTCTCCGGCGCCCCCGCTCTCGAAGAGGCGAGCCGCCACGGCCTCGGTCACCTCACCCGCATCTACGGCAGTTATCCCTTGACCGTCGCCGAGGGCGCTGCCGAACTGGTCCGCCAGCAGCGGATCGTCATGGCCTCGAACCGGCTCGGTATCCCCGCGCTGGTTCACGAGGAGTGCCTCACCGGTTTCACCGCGCACGGGGCGACCGTATACCCGTCGGCGACCGCGTGGGGCGCAACCTTCGATCCTGATCTGATCGAGCGTATGGCCGGCGCGATCGGGCGGGACATGGCAGCGCTCGGTGTGCACCAGGGGCTGTCGCCGGTTCTCGACGTGGTGCGCGACTACCGGTGGGGCCGGGTCGAGGAGGCGATCAGCGAGGACCCGTTCCTGGTGGCGCGGGTCGCCGCGGCCTACGTGCGCGGGTTGCAGAGCGCCGGCGTGATCGCGACGCTCAAGCACTTCGCCGGGTACTCCGCGTCCCGCGGCGCCCGCAACCACGGCCCGGTGCCGATGGGCCGCCGGGAGCTGCTCGACGTCATCCTCCCGCCGTTCGAGACCGCGATCGTCGAGGCCGGCGCCGGCTCGGTGATGAACTCGTACGCCGACGTGGACGGCGTACCGGCCGGTGCCGACTCGTGGCTGCTGACCGAACTGCTCCGGGACGAGTGGGGCTTCACCGGCACGGTGGTCTCCGACTACTGGGCCGTGCCGTTCCTGGCCGGCAACCACGGTCTGGCCGCCGACGCCGGAGACGCCGGTGTCCTGTCGCTGACCGCCGGCATCGACGTGGAACTTCCGGACACCATCGGCTTCGGCGAGAACCTGGTGGACCGGGTGCGCCGCGGTGACGTCGACGAGATGTACGTGGACCGGGCGGCCCGCCGGGCCCTGATCCAGAAGGCCGAGCTGGGCCTGCTCGACGAGGGCTGGACCCCGGAGCGTACGGTCGCCGGCGCCCCGGACGCCGACCTGGACTCGGAGAGCAACCGCGCCCTCGCCCGCGAGCTGGCCGAACGCTCGATCGTCCTGCTCGACCCCGGCACAGCGCTCCCCCTCTCCGGCGCCGGTACGCGGATCGCGGTCGTCGGGCCGTGCGCTGCCGACGCCCGCACCTTCCTCGGCTGCTACGCCTTCCCCAACCACGTCCTCCCCCGCTACCCCGGCATCGACCCCGGCATCGGCCTGCCCGACGCCGTGACAGCGCTGCGTGCCGAGCTGCCGGACGCCGAGATCGTCCACGAGACCGGCTGCGCGGTCAGCGGCGGCGACCGTTCCGGGTTCGCCGCCGCGGTGGCCGCGGCCGAGTCCGCCGACGTGTGCCTGGCGTTCGTCGGTGACCTGGCCGGGCTCTTCGGCAACGGCACCTCCGGCGAGGGCTGCGACGCGGCGGACCTGCGGCTCCCCGGCGTCCAGGCGGAGTTCGTCGAAGCGCTTCTCGCCACCGGCAAACCGGTCGTGGTGGTGGTCGTCTCCGGCCGCCCGTACGCGCTGGGCGACGTGGCCGGCCGCGCCGCCGGCCTGGTGCAGGCGTTCATGCCGGGTGAGGAGGGCGGCGCCGCGATCGCCGGTGTCCTCTCCGGCCGGATCCAGCCGAGCGGCAAGCTGCCGGTGCAGATCCCCCGGCACCCGGGCGGACAGCCGGGTACCTACCTGCAGCCGCGGCTCGGCGCCGTGCACCTCGGTGTCAGCAACCTCGACCCCACCCCGCTGTACGCGTTCGGGCACGGCCGGTCGTACACCACGTTCACCGTGGGTGACCTCCGGGTCAGCGAGGCCGAGGTCCCGACCGACGGCGAGTTCAGCGTGACCGTCCGGCTCACCAACACCGGATCGCGCGAGGGTGCCGAGGTGGTGCAGCTGTATCTGGCCGATCCGGTCGCCGAGGTCACCCGTCCGGTGATTCAGTTGACCGGCTTCCGCCGGGTCCAGCTGGCCGCCGGAGCCGCGGCGGACGTGACTTTCCGTGTGCACACCGACCGCGTGGCCTACACCGGCCGCCGGATGCGGCGCATCGTCGAGCCCGGTGAGCTGCGCATCTCCGTCGGCACCTCGGCCGGTGACCTGCCGTGCCAGGGCACGATCACGCTGACCGGCAAGGTCCGTGAGGCCGGAACCGGTCGCCGGCTGGACACGCCGGTAGAGGTGCTGCCTGCACAATCGTGAGGGGCGGTGGCATTCCGGTGCCCGGCTCGGACACTAGGCTTTCGGGTGTGCCCCGACCCATCAATGTCGACGAGCGCCTGCGGCGCCTCGAAGCGATCACTGATGCGACGCTGTCCCGGCTGGACGTCTCCGACCTCCTCGACGAGTTGCTCGACCGGGTCCGTGACCTGCTCGACGTCGACACGGCGGCGATCCTGCTGCTGGACCTGCACGCCCAGCAACTGGTCGCGACCGCCGCGAAGGGCCTCGAGGAGGAGGTTCGTGCCGGGTTCCGGGTCGCGGTGGGTCACGGCTTCGCCGGGCGGGTCGCCGCGACCCGCGAGCCGGTGCGCCTGATCGACGTCACGAGCGACGACGTGCTGAACCCGATCCTGCTGGAGAAGGGCATCCGGTCGTTGCTGGGCGTGCCGATCATGGCGGGTCGCGATCTGGTCGGGGTGCTGCACGTCGGCTCCCTGACCAGGCGCGCCTTCGGCGACGACGACGTCCGTCTGCTCGAACTGGCGGCGGACCGGGCCGGGGTGGCCGGCCGGATCCGGTCGGCCAAGATCGATCAGGCGGCCGCGCTGGCGCTGCAGCGCAGCCTCCTTCCGCCCCGGCTGCCCGAGGTGCCCGGCGTCGAGATGGCCGCCCGCTATCTGCCGGGCCACTCGGTCGGCATCGGCGGCGACTGGTACGACGTCTTCACCCTCCCGTCCGGCTGGCTCGGCGTGGTGATCGGCGACGTCTCCGGGCACGGCCTCGCGTCGGCGGTGGTGATGGGCCGGGTCCGCAGCGCGCTCCGGGCGTACGCGCTGATCTGCGACGATCCGGCGGAGGCACTCACCCTGCTCGACCGCAAGGTCCATCACTTCGAGGCCGGCAACCTCACCACCGCCCTGTACGCCATGATCAGCCCGGACCGGACCCGGATCGTGATCTCCTCCGCCGGGCACCTCCGGCCGGTTCTGGCCGAGCCGGGCCGTCCGTCGGTGCTGATCGAGTTCCCGATCGACCCGCCGCTCGGGGTGGGCCGGATAACCGGGCCGCGGCGCAGCACCGAGATGCCCTTTCCCGAGGACGGCGTGCTCCTCTGCTACACCGACGGCGTGGTGGAGCGCCGCGACCGGGTGATCGACGTCGGGCTCGACCGGTTGATCAACGCGGTGCACGCGGTCCCGCCGGAGGCGGTGTGCGCTACCGTCATGGCTATCGCGGGCGAGGAGCAACCGACCGACGACGTCGCCGTGCTGGCGGTCCGCCGCCGGACGTGAGGGCCAGGCCGTCACAGCTGCGGAAAAATCTCTGAACCCTCTTGTTCGCCACGGATTCAGCGGAAAAGATGGGGCCGCATGCACTGATCCCACGGCTGGAGGCCGCATGACCGCCAAGACGGCATTGCACAACTTCGTCAACGGCGAGGCGGTCGCGCCCGCCGGGGGGCGCTACGAGGACCTGATCGACCCGTCCACCGGCGAGGTGTTCGCCTCCGCGCCGGTCTCCGGCGCCGAGGACGTGGACCGGGCCATGACGGCCGCGGCGTCCGCCTTCGAGAAGTGGCGTGACACCACACCGAGTGACCGGCAGCGGGCGCTGCTGAAGTTCGCCGACGCCATCGAGGCCCGCGCGGACGAGCTGGTGGCCGCCGAGTCGCAGAACACCGGCAAGCCGCTCGGCCTCACCGCCAGCGAGGAGCTCCCGCCCGCCATCGACCACCTGCGGTTCTTCGCCGGTGCGGCCCGGGTGCTCGAGGGCCGCTCCGCCGGGCAGTACATGAACGGCTACGAGAGCTACGTGCGGCGCGAGCCGATCGGCGTGTGCGCCCAGGTCACCCCGTGGAACTATCCGCTGCTGATGGCGATGTGGAAGATCGCCCCGGCGCTCTCGGCGGGCAACGCCGTGGTGCTCAAGCCGTCCGACACCACCCCTGTCACCAGCGTGCTGCTCGCCGAGATCGCCGCCGAGTTCCTGCCGGCCGGCCTGTTCAACGTGGTCCTCGGCGACCGGGACACCGGCCGCGCCCTGGTCACCCACCGCACACCGCAGATGGTCTCGATCACCGGCTCGGTGCGGGCCGGGATGGAGGTCGCGGGCAGCGCCGCCGCCGACCTCAAGCGCACCCACCTGGAGCTGGGCGGCAAGGCACCGGTCGTGGTCTTCGACGACGCCGACGTCGAGGCGGCCGCCGCGTCGATCGCCGAGGCCGGGTACTTCAACGCCGGCCAGGACTGCACCGCCGCCACCCGGGTGCTCGTCGCGCCGGGCATCCACGACGACTTCGTCGCCGCGCTCGCCGAGCAGGCGCGCAACACCAGAACCGGCGCACCGGACGACGAGGACGTGCTCTACGGCCCGGTCAACAACGCGAACCAGCTGGCCCGGGTCAGCGGCTTCATCGACCGGCTCCCCGACCACGCGGTGCTCAACGCCGGAGGCGCCCGGGTCGGCGACCGCGGCTACTTCTACTCACCCACCGTCGTCTCCGGCCTGCGCCAGGACGACGAGATCATCCAGAACGAGGTCTTCGGCCCGGTCATCACCGTGCAGAGGTTCACCGACGAGGACGAGGCGGTCCGCTACGCCAACGGCGTGGAGTACGCCCTCGCCTCCAGCGTCTGGACCAGGGACCACGGCAGGGCGATGCGGATGACGCAGCGCCTCGACTTCGGCTGTGTCTGGGTCAACTGCCACATCCCGCTGGTCGCCGAGATGCCGCACGGCGGTTTCAAGCACTCCGGGCACGGCAAGGACCTCTCGGTGTACGGGTTCGAGGACTACACCCGGATCAAGCACGTCATGCACCACGTGGGCGCCTGATGACCACGTCGGAGGAACTGCACAAGCGGCGGGTCGCGGCGGTCGCGCGCGGGGTCGGCTCGACCATCTCGTCCTACGTACGGGAAGCGGGCGGCGGCACGCTGACCGACCTCGAGGGCCGGGAGTGGATCGACTTCGCCTCGGGCATCGCGGTCACCAACGTGGGCAACGCGGCACCGCGGGTGGTGGCCGCCGTCCGTGAGCAGGTGGAGAGGTTCACCCACACCTGCTTCATGGTCGCGCCCTACGAGAGTTACGTGTCCGTCTGCGAGCAGCTGATCGAGCTGACGCCGGGGAGCTTCGAGAAGCGGGCCGCGCTGTTCAACTCGGGCGCCGAGGCGGTGGAGAACGCCGTCAAGATCGCACGGCACGCCACCGGGCGGCAGGCGGTCGTGGTGTTCGACCACGCGTACCACGGGCGGACCAACCTGACCATGGCGCTGACGGCGAAGAACATGCCGTACAAGCACCGGTTCGGCCCGTTCGCCCCGGAGGTCTACCGGGCGCCGATGTCGTACCCGCTGCGCGACGGCGGGCTGAGCGGTGCGGAGGCGGCCCGGCGGGCCATCGACGTGATCGAGAAGCAGGTCGGCGCGGGCAACGTCGCGGCCGTGCTGATCGAGCCGATCCAGGGCGAGGGCGGCTTCGTGGCGCCCGCACCCGGGTTCCTGCCGGCGATCGCGGCGTGGACGGCGGAGGCCGGCGCGGTCTTCGTCGCCGACGAGATCCAGACCGGGTTCTGCCGTACCGGTCAGTGGTTCGCGTCGGAGGACGAGCAGCTCGAACCCGACCTGATCACGACGGCCAAGGGCATGGGCGGCGGCCTGCCGATCGCCGGTGTGGTGGGCCGGGCCGACCTGATGGACGCGGTGCACGCCGGTGGGCTGGGCGGCACGTACGGCGGGAACCCGGTGGCCTGCGCCGCCGCGCTCGCCGCCATCGAGACGATGCGTGAGCTCGACCTGGCCGCGGCGGCACGCCACATCGAGAGCATCCTGAAGCCGGCCCTGGAGCAGATCGCGGACCCCGGAATCGCCGAGGTTCGTGGCCGCGGCGCCATGCTCGCGATCGAGCTGGTGCGGCCCGGCGGGATCGAGCCGGACCCGATCCGCACGGCGGCCGTGTCGAAGGCCTGCCACGAGGCGGGCCTGCTCACCCTCACCTGCGGGACCTACGGCAACGTGCTCCGGTTCCTGCCGCCGCTGGTGATCTCCGACGAGGACCTCGATCGGGGACTCTCGATCCTGCGTGCCGCGTTCCACTGACGGCGTAAGGAAGAATCGCGGCGTGACGGACGTGGCCCTGGACGAAATCAACAAGCAGATCATCGAGCACCTGCAACGGGACGGCCGGATGTCGTACGCGACACTGGCCAAGACCATCGGGCTCTCCGAGGCAGCCGTACGCCAGCGGGTGCAACGGCTGCTCGACAACGACCTCATGCAGATCGTCGCGGTGACCGACCCGCTGACCCTGGGCTTCGCTCGCCAGGCCATGGTCGGCCTGCGGGTCAACGGGGACCTCCGGGCGATCGCCGACGAGATCGCGGCGATCCCGGAGGTCGACTACGTGGTGATCTGCGCCGGTCGCTACGACCTGCTCGTGGAGCTCGTCTGCACCGACGACGAGCACCTGCTGGATCTGCTCAACGAGAAGGTCCGGGCGATCGAAGGTGTCGCCGCGACCGACACCTTCATGTACCTGAAGCTCGCCAAACAGACCTATGCCTGGGGAACCCGATAGATGAGCCCGTCCTTCTGGCTGGACTCGCTCTACCCGGCCGATAAGCACCCGGCCGATAAGCACCCGGCCGATAAGCCCTCGGCCGGGAAGGGCCCGGTTGAGAAGCGCCCCGCGCTCGCCGGTGACACGGTCGCCGACGTGGCGATCGCGGGCGGCGGCTACACCGGCCTCTGGACCGCCTACTACCTGGCGAAAGCGGCCCCGGACCTGCGGATCGTGGTGCTGGAGGCGGAGTACTGCGGTTTCGGCGCGTCCGGCCGTAACGGCGGCTGGGCGTCCGGGCTCTTCCCGGTCTCCGAGGCGAAGCTGGCCCGCCGGTACGGGCCGGAACGCGCCGCCGCGATGCACCGTGCCCTCGAAGGCGCGGTGGACGAGGTGGGCCGGGCGGCGGCTGCCGAGGGCATCGACTGCGACTACGCCAAGGGCGGCACGATCTCGCTGGTCCGCACCCGCGCCCAGCTGCGGCGGGCCCGCGGGGCGGAGGGGTTCCTCGGCGCCGCGGAGGCGAGCGCGATCTGCGGCGCCACCGGTGTGCTCGGTGGCATCTACAGCGAGCACTGCGCGTCGCTGCATCCGGCCAAGCTGGTTCGCGGCCTCGCCGACGCGGTGGAGCGGCTCGGCGTGACCGTCCACGAGGGCACCCGCGTGGAGCGCCTGGAACGCGGGCGGGTGGTGACCGGCAGCGGCACCGTTCGTGCCACCACTGTCGTGCGCGCTCTGGAGGGATACACCGCCGGGCTGCGCGGGCACCGGCGGGCGCTCGCGCCGGTCTACTCCCTGATGATCGCCACCGAGCCGCTGCCCGGCGAGTTCTGGCAGCGTGCCGGGCTGGCACGCCGGGAGACCTTCACCGACGAGCGTCGCATGATCATTTACGGCCAGCGGACCGCTGACGACCGTCTCGCGTTCGGTGGCCGGGGCGCGCCGTACCACTTCGGATCCCGGGTTCGCCCCGAATACGACCTGGAGCCGAGGGTCTTCGAGGCGCTGCGCCGCACCCTCACCGAGCTCTTCGAGATCGATCCGCCGATCGCGCGGCGGTGGGGCGGGCCGCTGGGCATCCCCCGCGACTGGATGCCGTCGGTGGGCCTGCACGACGGGCTGGCCTGGGCGGGCGGCTACGTGGGAGACGGCGTCGCGGCCGCCAACCTCGCGGGCCGCACTCTCGCCACCCTCATCGCGGGCCACGCCGGCGAGAGCGAACTGACCGCACTCCCCTGGGTCGGGCACCGCAGCCGCCGCTGGGAGCCGGAACCCGCCCGCTGGCTCGGCATCAACACCGCCCTGCGCGCCACCGCGATCCTGGACGCGTGGGATCGCCGCACTGCCTGAAACCGACGGCCGCCGGGGTGAGGTGACATGAGGGCTCAGGGGGAACACCGCGGGAGGCATCACCGTCGGCAGTGGGCAGGCGCTTCAGCCCGGCGGTCGCGCTGCGGCCCGGAGTGACGCTCAGATCGCGCTGACCCTCGAGAGCTGTTCGTCGGCCGTACCAAAAAATCAGTGAGCGCAAGCGGTCAAATCACGTCTTGGGTCCGGAGAGGGGTAGGCGGACGCGGACGACGGTGCCGGTGGGGCGGTTCTCCTCGAGGCGGATGGTGCCGCCGTGCAGGACCACGATGGCGCGGGCCAGGCTCAGGCCGAGACCGCTGCCGCTGGTGCCCTGGTGGCGGACGTTGCTACCGCGGAAGAAGCGGTCGAAGGCGCGGGCCCGTTCGGCGGACGGCGTGCCGATGCCCTCGTCGGCGATGCAGAGTTCGGCGAGGGTGTCCTCGGCACGCAGGGAGATGTGGACCTCGGATCCCGGTGGGCTGTAACGGACAGCGTTGGACAGCAGGTCGTTGATCATCTGACGGAGGAGGTCGGCGTCGGCGGGCAGGTGCAGTTCGGCGGGAAGGTCGGTCTCCACGGTGAGCAGGTCACCGGGACGACCCGCCGTCGCGGCCGCCTCGAGGATGAGAGCGGCCAGATCGACCGGACGGACGTCCGGGACGAGATGGCCGGACTCCAGGCCCGCCAGGTCCAGCAGGGTGTCGGAGATCCGCTGCAGGGAGGCCGCGTTGCGGGCGATCACCCGGGCCATCTCCTGGCAGTCCGGGTCCAGGCCGGCGGCCTCCTCGGCGAGGATGGCGGCGTTCGCGGTGATCGAGGTCAGCGGGGTACGCAACTCGTGCCCCACCAGGTCGATGAAGTCACCCTGCGCCCGGGCCAGCTGGCGGGCCAGCTCCTCACAGCGGCGCTGGGCCACGAAGACGCCGATCTGCGCCGCCACCCCGTCCAGCAGCACGGTCAGCAGGTCCGGCTCGTACTCCTGGGTGCCGGCGTAACAGGTGAGAACCCCGAGCAGCGAGTCACCGTCGCGGACCGGTACGGCCAGTGCGGTGCGTACGCCGCGCCGCAGGCAGACGTCGACCCGCTCGCGCTCGTGCGAGGTACGCAGGTCCTGGCTGAGCGCCAGGTCGGGCACCCAGATGGCCCGGCAGGTCTCCCAGACCCGGCCGGTGATGCCCTCGCCGCGGACCGGGGTGTGCCCGAAGAAGCCGTCCGGGTCGAGCCCGGAGGAGTCCCAGTGGCCGACGGACTGCAGGGTCGCGGTGTCGTCGTCGATCAGAAAGAGCTCGGCGGACGGCCAGCCGAGCGTGGTGGTGACCGCCTGGAGCACCTGCGGCGCCGCCCGATCCGCCGACCGCGATTGCTTGAGGACGTGCTCGACCGCGAGGTGGCAGGCGCGGAACCGTTCCGCCCGGCGCAGCGCGGTGACCTCGTGCGCGACGGCGACGGCACCGGCCAGGTGGCCGCCGGCGTCGTAGACGGGCTGCGCGGTGGTGTCGAAGATCCGGGCCCGGTGGCCGGGTAGCTGGCTGTAGACGTCCTCCGAGAAGATGTGCTCGCCGCGCAGCGCCCGCATCATCGGGGTCTGCTCCCAGGTCAGCGGGCGCTGGTCGGGACCGCGCAGCAGGCCGGGGGTCCGCTGCTGGTAGTCGTCGGGGATCGGGCCGTCGGCGGGGATACCGCGGGTCGCCCGCAGCGCGCGGTTGGCGAAGACGACCCGGCCGGTCCGGTCGCAGGCGATCACGCCGGCGTCCAGGCTCTCCAGCACGGCGCCGAGGAAGGCGCCGTTGTCCGGGGTGAGGCCGTGGCCGGCTTCGGCGGGCGTCAGCAGGGTCTCCGCGATCGTCAGGAGCGTGGCCGCCTGCTCGTCGGTCCAGCCGCGGGTGTGGCGGTCGAAGACGCTGAGGGAGCCGAGCGGGCGGTCGTCCCGGTCACGGACGGGTACGCCCAGAAACGCCCGGATGCCGAACTCGGTGGCGAGCAGGTGCTCGCAGAGCGCCTCGTCGGGGTCGGCGCCCATGTCGCCGGAGCGCACCATCCGGTCGGCGCAGACGACGTACTTGCAGACCGAGTAGGCGAGCGGTGCGCGGCGCGGTGCGACAAGGCGCTCGGGCATGGCGTGCGAGCCGAGGAAGAACTCCTCCTCGTCGCCGACCAGGGTCACCGCGGCCATCGGGGCATCCGCCAGGCGGGCGGCGAGCGCTGCCACGTCGTCGAGCCGGGCGACATGGCCGGGCATGGTCCGCAGCGCGTGGTCCACCGCTCGCAGGCGTACGGGGTTGCTGAGCACCTCTTCGTCCAGCATCACCATGATCCGCCCCGTTCCTCCGGCACGCGCTCGCGGCAACGAGCGTGCGGAGCGCCTTACCCACTTACCGTCTTTTCATACAGAAACCGGCAAATCGGCGTTGCAGCGGGGCTGGTCGGCGCCGTGATCGTGCGGGCCGGCCGCGATCAGGCCGGTCATCGTCGCCAGCAGGCGGTCGTTGGGGCAGGGCTTGAGCATGATCGCGCACACCCTCGCCGTCTCGGCGCGGGGATCTCCCGGGCGCAGGTGGCCGCTCAGGACGGCGATCGGGGTGTCCCGGACGTCCGGATGATCACGGATCGCCTCGACCAGCTCCCACCCGTCCATCAGCGGCATGCCGAGGTCGGTCAGCACGGCGTCCGGATGCTCGGCGAGGGCCAGGTCGAAGGCCGCCCGCCCGTCAGGCGCTCGCAGCACCCTCATCCCGGCCCGCGTGAACACCCTCACCAGCACCCGGGCGATGTCATCATCGTCCTCGGCGATCAGCAAAACGGCCATTGTCAGCTCCGTCGAAAGGCTAGTTCTCAGAATGCCCCCTGGAGGGTCCCCCAGGGTTCGTTTCCGCCACAGGGGTCTCGCGCTGTGGTGGCCTTGCGCTGCGGGAAGGGTTCGGCATGCGGCACATCACGGTACGGGCGGCCGCGCTGGCAGTCCTGGCCACTCTTACCGTGCTCGCGGTCGTGGCCGCGCTGCTGCCAACCGAGCCGGACGAGCCGGAGGCCTCGGTGATCTACCGGGACGCGCGGCAGCCGGTCGAGCGCCGCGTCGACGATCTGCTCAACCGGATGAGCCTGGCCGACAAGATCGGTCAGATGACCCAGGCGGAGAGGTCGGCGGTCGCCACCGACCCCGGGCTGGTGACGCGATGGCGGCTCGGGTCGGTGCTCTCCGGCGGCGGGTCGGTGCCGAAGCCGAACACCGCCGAGTCCTGGGCCGCCCTGGTGAACTCGCTCCAGCGGGCCGCCCTCGCCACCCCGCTCGGCATCCCGCTGATCTACGGCGCCGACGCGGTGCACGGGCACGGCAACGCGTACGGCGCGACAGTCTTCCCGCACAACATCGGCCTCGGTGCGAGCCGCGACCCGGGCCTCGTCGAGCGGGTCTACCGGGCCACCGGCGAACAGATGCGTGCCACCGGGATCACCTGGAACTTCGCGCCGTGCCTCTGCGTGACCCGCGACGACCGGTGGGGCCGCACCTTCGAGAGCTTCGGTGAGGACCCGGCCCTGGTCAGCAGCATGGGCACCGCGATCGACGGGCTGAGCGCCGCGGGAGTGCTCGCCACCGGGAAGCACTTCGGCGGTGACGGGGACACCGAGTACGGCACCGGGGACAGCGGGTACGCGATCGACCAGGGTGTCACCGTCACCAGCCGCGCGGACCTCGACCGGATCGACCTGGCGCCCTATGCCGCAGCGATCACCGAGCACGGCTTGGCGAGCGTCATGCCGTCCTACTCGAGCATCGACTGGACCGAGGACGGCACCGGTGACCCGGTGAAGGTGCACGCCAGCGCGGAGATGATCACCGGGAGGCTGAAGGGCGACCTCGGCTTCGAGGGGTTCGTGATCAGCGATCTGGAGGCGATCCACCAGATACCGTCACCCGGCGATTCCGCGGAGCCGACTCCGGCGCAGGTGCGGCTCGGGGTGAACGCGGGCGTCGACATGTTCATGGAGCCGAAGACGGCGCCGCGGTTCCAGTCGGTGCTCCGGTCGCTCGTCGAGACCGGCGAGGTGAGCACGGCGCGGATCGACGACGCGGTGCGGCGGATCCTGCGGGTGAAGTTCCGGATGGGGCTGTTCGAGCAACCGTACGTGACTGCCGGTGAGCTCGGCCCGCCCGGGCACCGGGCACTGGCGCGCGAGGCGGTCGCCCGCTCCCAGGTCCTGCTGAAGAACAACGGCGTGCTGCCGCTGCGGCCCGGTGCCCGGCTCTACGTCGCCGGTCGCCACGCTGACGACATCGGCAACCAGGCCGGCGGCTGGACCATCAACTGGCAGGGCCGCTCCGGCGACATCATCCCCGGTACCACGATCCTGGCCGGGATCCGCTCGATCGCGCCCGGTGCGACGGTCACGTTCAGTGCTGACGCGTCGGCGCCGGTCTCGCCGGACGACATCGGGGTGGTCGTGGTCGGCGAGACGCCGTATGCGGAGGGTTACGGCGATGTGGGCGGGATCGTGTGCCCGTGGTGCCCGGCCTCGCAGAAGGAGCCCAAGTCGCTGATCCCGCAACCGGGGGACCGTGCCGTGATCGACAAAGTGTGCGCGGCGGCGGCGAGGTGCGTGGTGCTGCTCGTGTCCGGGCGGCCGCAAGTGATCACTTCCCAGCTGGGCCGGATCGACGCGCTGGTCGCGTCGTGGCTGCCCGGCAGCGAGGGGGCCGGGGTGGCCGACGTGCTGTTCGGGCGGGAGCCGTTCACGGGGCGGTTGCCGCTGAGCTGGCCGCGATCGATCACCCAGGTGCCGATCAATGTGGGCGACGGTCAATACCAACCGCTTTTTCCGTACGGGTGGGGGCTGCGAACGTCCGGATCGTCTCCGTCCAGCTCGGGTCTGTTCGATGCGGCTCAGGGGCGTGTTGTCGCGGGGACGGCGCCCGCGGGATGGCAGAAGGTGATCGCGGAGGCGTCGCTGGCCCACGAGTCCGGTGACGACGAGCGGGCGGCCGAGCTGTTACACCAGGTGACCGGCTGATCCGGGGCACTCTGCCCCGCTCACGGGACGGCGCAGCGCAGCGCACGGTGGTAACTGCACACGTTGGAATTGCGTGCGCCTCTGCTCACGCCATGGGCGCAACCAGCTCGCACAGGACGTCAACGTGTGCGCTGGTGGGCCCTGCCAGGGCGGGAGAGCCGAGGGAGTCAGGCGAAACCGCCGCCGGGCGGGGATTGGGTGTGGGTTTCGACGGCTTGGCAGCGGGTGCACTCCTTGAAGCGCCCGCCGTCGTCGGTGAAGCGCTTCGTCCACTTGTGCAGGCCCAGACGGCAGCGCAGTGGTTTGCTCACCCCGGGGACGCTACGCGCGAAGGGGCCGCTGCGGGAGCGGCCCCTTCGTCACGTGCACGAACCGGCGCCACGCCACCCCCGGCGGGAGGGGCGGCTGCTCGACGCGATGGGGGTCAGAGGCGGTTGGTGGCCTCGGTGAGGACCGAGCGCAGAATCTGCTCGATCTCGGCGAACTGGGTCTCCGTAGCGGTCAGCGGCGGCGCGAGCTGGATCACCGGGTCGCCACGGTCGTCGGCGCGGCAGTAGAGCCCCGCCTCGAACAGGGCGCTGGAGAGGAACCCCCGCAGCAGACGCTCCGACTCGTCCTCGTCGAAGGTCGCCTTGGTGGCCTTGTCCTTGACCAGCTCGATGCCGAAGAAGTAGCCGTCGCCCCGCACGTCGCCGACGATCGGCAGATCGAGGAGCCGTTCCAGGTACGAGCGGAACAGCGGGCTGTTGTCGCGGACGTGCTGGTTGAGGTTCTCCCGCTCCATGATGTCGATGTTCGCCAGGGCAACCGCGGCGCCGACCGGGTGGCCGCCGTAGGTGATGCCGTGGGCGAACCAGTTGGTGCCGGTGAGGAACGGCTCGGCCAGGCGCTCCGAGGCGATCATCGCGCCGAGCGGGACGTACCCGGAGGTCAGTCCTTTCGCGACGGTGATGATGTCGGGCTGGTAGCCGTACTTGTCGGCGCCGAAGTACTCACCGAGGCGGCCGAACGCGCAGATCACCTCGTCGGAGACGAGCAGCACGTCGTACCGGTCGCAGATCTCGCGGACCCGCTGGAAGTATCCGGGCGGCGGCGGGAAGCAGCCGCCGGCGTTCTGCACCGGTTCGAGGTAGACGGCGGCGACGGTGTCGGGGCCCTCGAACTCGATGGCCTCGGCGATCCGGTCGGCGGCCCAGACGCCGAACTGCTCGGGCGTCATGTTCTCGTCGGGGCGGCGGTAGTAGTTCGTGTTCGGCACCCGGACCGTCGACGGCACGAGCGGCTCGAAGTCCTGTTTGAGCGCCGGGATGCCGGTGATCGACAGCGCGCCCATCGAGGTGCCGTGGTAGGCGATCGCCCGCGACAGCACCTTGGTCTTCAGCGGCTTGCCGGTGCGCTTGTAGAACGAACGGGCCAGCTTCCACGCGGACTCGACGGCCTCGGAGCCGCCGGTGGTGAAGAAGACGCGGCTCAGGTCGCCGGGTGCCATCTCGGCGAGGCGGCCGGCCAGCTCGATGGCTTTCGGGTGCGCGTACGACCAGATCGGGAAGTAGGCCAGCTCGGCGGCCTGCTTGGCGGCGGCGTCGGCGAGCTCCTGGCGCCCGTGCCCGGTCTGCACGACGAACAGGGCCGAGAGCCCGTCGAGGTAGCGCCGCCCGGCGGAGTCCCAGACGTAGCAGCCGTCGCCCCGGGTGATCACGGGAACGGGCGCGTCCTGGTAGGCCGAGAGCCGGGTGAAGTGCATCCACAAGTGATCACGGGCGGTCGCCGAGAGCGCGTCCACATCAGCGGGCTGGTGTTCGTTCACGGCTATCTCTCCCACGTGTTCCTATAGTTGCCGTTGATCCTGCCTACGGATTCCGTTGCACACAAGTCTATGAGCAACTATTTCCACGCCATTTCCCCGTCGGCGCCCCGCGTAACGTGATCCGCTCCGACAACTCCGGCCAGACCGGCATAGCGGACAGGCAGTGCCCCCCATCGACGATCTTGACGACCTACGATATGGACTCCCGTAACTGAAGGAGACATTTTGCGTTCACGTAAGGCTGGGCTCGCAGCGGCGATTCTCGCCCTCGCGACGATCACCGGCACCCTCACCGCCCCGGGCCCCGCGCTCGCCGCGGAGCCGGATCCGGTCATCGGCAAGGCGGTGTTCAACAACCCGGCCGGCACCAAGGCTCAGCAGAACACCGTCTACCAGCAGGTCGCCCGGCTGATCGACCGGGTGCCGGCGAACGCCGAGCTGCGCCTGTCGATGTTCCACTTCGAGCCGCCGGTCACGGCCGACACCGCCGAGGACCCCGACATCACCGCGCGCCTGCTCCGGGCGTACGAGCGGAACGTGTCGGTGAAGATCGTCCTCGACCAGGCGTCGAACGGCTTCACGGCGACCGCCAGGCTGCGGCAGGCACTCGGCACCGACGACACCAAGGCGTCGTTCGTGGTCTCCTGCGACGACGTGTACAAGGTCACCCGGGGCTGCATCGGCACCCGCACCTACACCTGGGCGGACGGGTCGAAGTCGACGTCGTACAACCACAACAAGTTCATGGCGATCTCGAAGCTGACGCTCAACGACGGCTCGGCCGTGAACAACGTCGTCTACCAGGCGTCGGCGAACATGACGCTGTGGGACGCGAACGAGGGCTACAACAACGCCCTGACGGTTGCCGACACGACGCTCTACAACGCCTACCTGAAATACCACAAGGACCTGGTCAGCCTGCGGAAGACGGCGGCCGGGAACAGCAACTACTACACCGACTCGGGTAGCGGCACCGATTACCGGGCGTTCTTCTTCCCGCGCCGTGAGGGCTCCGGCGAGGCGTACACCGGCTCGGCGACCGACACGATCTACAACACGCTCAACAGCGTCAAGTGCTCGTACAAGGACGAGGCGGGCGTGACCCGGCAGACCGACGTACGGGTCATGCAGCTGGCGTTCAACCGGACGCCGATCGCCACCAAGCTCGCCGAGTTGAAGAAGGCGGGCTGCTGGGTCGACGTGGTGGCCACCGACTACAGCTGGAACGTTCTCAAGGAGCTGGAGAAGCAGAAGGTCCAGGCGACCCGCTGCAACTGGAACCACGCCCCCGGCATCGACGTCCGGGTGCATCACAAGTACATGCTGATCGACGGCGGCTACGACGACGACATCATTCCGCGCACCTACACCGGCAGCCACAACTTCGCCTGGTCCGCGCTCCGGCTGGCCGACGAGGCGCTGATCCGGGTGATGGGCCGCGCCACCCACGACGACTACATGCGCAACTTCTGGTCGATCCGGGACACCTGCCGGCCGAAGCCGAACGGCGAGATCAAGTACCCGCTGCCGGCCGAACCCCCGGCGGCGGCGTCAGGAGTCGAAGCCCAGGCCGAGGGCATCGAGCAGCTTCAGCCATAGGTTGCGTTTCCCGCCGCGGGCGTCGGCGCGGGCGATCGACCAGCGGGTGAGCTGGATGACCGCCGATCGCACCGGCTCCGGCGGGAACGGCACCGGCTTCGCCCTGACCATTTTCAGCCGGGTCAGGGCGGTCGGTTCGCCGCCGAGCAGGTCCAGCATCACCTCGGCACCGAAGCGGGTGGCGCCGACGCCCAGGCCGGTGTATCCGATCGCATACGCGAGGCGACCGCGGTAGCCCGTACCGAAAAAGGCGC
This sequence comes from Actinoplanes sp. GCM10030250, assembly GCF_042666575.1. NCBI lineage: Bacteria > Bacillati > Actinomycetota > Actinomycetes > Micromonosporales > Micromonosporaceae > Actinoplanes > Actinoplanes sp. GCM10030250. The sequence continues at coordinate 24,887 of NZ_JBHTDO010000035.1, forward strand.
TGAACCTGCTGCAGGTGTCGATGACGCCACCCCATTTGTGGGTGAAACGCACGCCGCGCAGCTGGGGAAACGTCGTGAAGAAGTGGTCGGCCAGGGTCTGGAACGTCTCGTCGCGCAGATCGTGCGACGGCGTGATCCGCCCGCCGTTGTAGTAGACGGCGTCGTAGCCGCCCCAGAGGATCCGATCGTCCTCGGTCAGCCGGTAGTAGTGGAACTGGTTGCCGGCGTCGCCGACCCCCTGCCGGTTGCGCCAGCCGATCGCGCTCAGCTGTTCCGCGGTGAGCGGCTCGGTCATCAGAACGTAGTCGTAGACCGGCACCACCCAGTGATTGAGCCGGCGCAGCAGGGTGCCGTGCGCGCCCGTCGCGAGAGCGACCTTGGCGGCCTCGACCCGCCCGCCGGCGGTGTGCAGAATCAGTCCGGTCGCGCTCTTGGTGATCTTCTCGACCCGGGTGTTCTCGTAGAAGCGCACGCCGAGCTCCAGGCACGCGCGGCGCAGGCCCCAGACCAGCCGGGCCGGGTCGAGGGTCGCGGTGCCGCCGGGCTCCCACACCCCGCCCAGATAGGTCGGCGAGTTGATCTCGGCGCGAACCGCCTCCCGGTCCAGAAGCCGAACCTCAAGACCACGATCAAGAGCCTCTTTCCGGTACGCCAGCAGCTCACGCCACTGCCACTCCTCGGTGGCGACGGTGAGCTCCCCCGTCCGCCGGAAATCGCAGTCGATGCCGTGGCGCCCGACGGTGTCCTCGATCGCGTCGAGGTTGGCCCGGCCGAGCTTCTCCAGCACGTCGATCTCGTCCGGGAACCGGCTCAGGCCGTTGTCGAAACCGTGCGTGAGGCTCGCCGAGCAGAATCCGCCGTTACGTCCCGAGGCGGCCCAGCCGGCGGTGGCCGCCTCCAGCACGACCACGTCGCGGCCCTGATCGCGTTCCTTGGCGATCAGAGCGGTCCAGAGGCCGCTGTAACCGGCGCCGATCACTGCCAGATCGGCCGTCTCGGTGCTGGTCAGAGGTGGTGCGGGCAGCGGGGCGCCGTCCTGGCTCAGCCAGTACGGCTCCCCAACGGCCTGCTCGATCGAGTGGGCTGCCGAAGGATCGCCCATGCGTTATCAGTCCTGTTTCTTGGTCAGTCCTGTGTTTTACGCGGCCTGGACCGGAGGTTGGCGATCACCGCGATCAGCACACCCACCGCGAAGATCAGCGTGCCCATGACGTTGACCTGCGGCGGAAGGCCGACCCGGGTGGAGCCCCAGATCCACAGCGGGAACGTCTGCACGTTGCCGGCGGTGAAGTTGGTGATCACGAAGTCGTCGATGGAGAGCGCGAACGCCAGCATCACGCCGGAGAAGATCGCCGGGAGCAGGATCGGGAAGGTGACCTTCCAGAAGGTGGTCCACGCGGTGGCGCCGAGGTCGGCGGCGGCCTCCTCGATGGACCGGTCCAGGGTGATCACCCGGGCCCGGACCACGGTGGCGACGAACGCGATGGAGAACATGACGTGGGCGATGGTCAGGGTCATCCAGCCGGGGCCCACACCCATCGAGACGAAGAGCGTGAGCAGCGAGGCGCCCATCGCCAGCTCCGGCGAGGAGATGGCGGCGAACATGACCAGGTTGGTGGCGCCGGCGCCGCGGAAGCGGTAACGGCCGAGCGCGTACCCGATGCCGGTGCCGAGCGCGCCGGAGATCAGCGAGCTGACCACCGCGACGACGAGGGAGGCGATCAGGGCGTCGGTCAGGTCGGGAACCGCGAACAGCTCCCGGTAGTGCTGGAGGGTGAAGCCCTGCCAGGTCTGGTTGTAGCGGCCCTGCGGGTCGTTGAACCCGAACAGGATCATCACCGCGATCGGCACGACCAGCCAGGCGATCAGCAGCCAGGTGTAGAAGTGCATCACCCGGGCGCCGCCGATGGTCCGGCGGGGCTTCGCCACCTTCGCCGGCCGGGTCAGCGTGTCGGTCATCGGGCTGCCACCTTCATCACGTCCTCGGTGCCGAGGGCCCGGGCGTACGCGAAGACGCCGACCAGCAGCACCGCCATCAGGGTGAACGCCAGTGCCGAGGCGGACGGGTAGTCGGAGCTGGTCAGGAACTTGCTCTGCACCACCTGGCCGATCATGGTGGTCCCGGTGCCGCCGAGCAGCTCCGAGTTCACGTAGTCGGAACTGGCCGGGACGAACGTCATCAGCACGCCCGCGAAGACGCCGGGCAGGGCGAGCGGGAAGATCACCCGCCGGAAGGCGGTGGCGGGTGTGGCGTACAGGTCGCGGGCGGCCTCGACCACCCGCGGATCGATGCGCTCCAGGGCCACGTAGATCGGCAGCACCATGAAGGGCAGGAAGTTGTACACCAGGCCACCGATCACCGCGACCGGTGTGCCGAGGATGTGGAAGCCGGCCGAGAGCAGGCCGGCCTCCTTCAGCGGGTGGAGCAGGACGCCGTCGTCGGTGAGGAGCATCCGCCACGAGATGGTGCGCAGGACGAACGACACGAAGAACGGCAGGAGGATCAGGAACAGGTAGATCGTCTTCTTCTTGCCACCGTAGAAGGCGATCCAGTACGCGACCGGGAACGCCAGCACGATCAGGATCAGTGAGGTGATGGCGCCGTACACCAGCGAGCGGATCAACTGGGTCTGGTAACCCGAGATCGCCTCCACATAGGTCTGCCAGTGACCCGTGAAGACGTACCCGTTGACGATGTCGCCCTCCTGGAGCGACAGCGACAGCATGGTCGCCATCGGAACCACGAAGAACAGCAGGAGCCACAACCCGCCCGGAAGGACGAGCAGGTAGGGGGCGAGTGCACGTTTCACCCGGTTCATCGCATCAGCCCAGCACGATCGGTTCGAAGACCTTGGTGAAGTCCTGCTGCTCCTCCGCGGTGTTGAAGTCCACGTAGTAGTGCAGCTTGGCGTAGTCGGACTGGCCCGGGAACACCAGCGGGCTCTCGGCCACCAGGGTCAGGGCCGCCTTGTCGTCGCCGCTGAGCTTGGCGGCGTGTGCCCGCATCACCTCCTGCGCGGCCGGCACCGGGCAGACGTAGTTGATGTACTCGGCGAGGGTGGCGGCGTTCTCCACCTCGTAGAAGAAGTCCATCAGCGTGATCGCGTCGACCGGGTTGGCGGCGGTGACCGGGATCGACATGTTGTCGGTCCAGATGGTGCCGCCCTCCTCCGGGATCACGAACTTGAAGTTCGTGCCGTCGGAGACGTTCTTCTGGAAGATGTCACCGGACCACGCCTGGGTGATCCAGACCTCGCCCTTGCCGAGCGCGTCGACGTAGCTCTGGTCGTAGTAGCTGCGGACGATGCCGGCGTCCTTCTGCTCCTGGAGCTTGGCGGCCGCCTTCTTCCAGTCCGCCTCCCCCGACTTCGCCGGGGTCAGGCCGGCCGCGAGCAGGCCGAAGTTGCCCAGCTCCTGGACGTCGCGGAACATGCCGACCTTGCCCTTGAACGCCGGGTCCCACAGGTCGGCGAGCTTGGTGATCGGCCGCCCGGTCTTCGACTCGTCGTAGGCGATGCCGGTGATGCCGGACGCCCACGGGATGCTGAAGACGTTGCCCATGTCGTAGGACGACTGGGCGTAGGACTTGGCGGCGTTGGCGGCGTAGTTGGGCAGCTTCGAGTGGTCCAGCGGGGCGAGGAAGCCGGAGTCGCGGAACTGCCCGAACTGGATCGAGTTGGTGATCACCATGAGGTCGTAGCCGATCGACTGCCCGGCGGACAGCTGCGGCTGGACCTTGGCGAACCACGGCCCCATCTCCTGGATGACCTCGTCGTACTTGACGGTGATCCCGGTCTTCTTGGTGAAGGCCGCGAGTTCCGGCTTCTTCGGGTCCATGTAGAGCGGCCAGTTCGCGAAGTCGAGCTTGCCGTTCTTGGTCTTGCCGCCCCAGAACTTGGCGACGGCGTCGGGAGCGACACTTGCCTGCGGCTTGCCCTTGCCCTCCACGCCACACGCGGCGAGGAACGCGCCCATCGCCGACAACCCGCCGAGGCGCATCGCGTCACGGCGGCCGAGCCGCCGCTGCGTCATGCCGCGGAGGAGGGAGGGGTCCGGCTTATCGGTGGGGAACAACTTCAGACTCCGATCGGGTACGAGTGCTGCGGGGCCCAGGTGAGGTAGACGCGCTCGCCTCGCGAGGCGACGTCCTCGGCGTCGTTGGCGTTCTGATCGAACACCACGAAGTCTGATCCGGCGGAGGTCGCCACTGTGTAGTTGGTCGATGTCCCGTGGTAGACGACCTCGGTGACCACGCCGGAGAGCACGCTGGTGCCGGCGTCGCGCGGGATCGTGCGGTGCAGGTCGATCTTCTCCGGGCGGACCAGCACCTCGAGGTTGCGGCCGGTCTCGACGTGACCACCGACCGGCACCAGGACCCGCTCCTGCGGAGCCGGCTCGAGGACCGCCACGCCGCCGTCGACCCGGGTGACCTGCCCGTCGACCAGGTTGGAGGTGCCGATGAAACCGGCCACGAACCGGGTCGCCGGCTTCTCGTAGATCTCCCGCGGCGAGCCGAGCTGCTCGATCATGCCGGCGTTCATCACGGCGATCCGGTCCGACATGGTCAGCGCCTCACCCTGGTCGTGGGTGACGTAGACGAAGGTGATGCCGACCTCACGCTGGATCCGCTTCAGCTCGACCTGCATCTGCTGGCGCAGCTTGAGGTCCAGTGCGCCGAGCGGCTCGTCGAGCAGCAGGGCCCGCGGGTGGTTGACCAGGGCGCGGGCCAGGGCGACCCGCTGCTGCTGGCCGCCCGACATCTCCCGGGGCTGCCGCTTCTCCATGCCGGTCAGCGAGACGATCTCCAGCATCTGGCCGACCCGCTGCTTGATCTCGTTCTTCGCCACCCGCTTGCGCTCCAGCCCGAAAGCGACGTTCTGGAGGACGTTGAGGTGCGGGAAGAGCGCGTACGACTGGAAGACCATGTTGACGTCACGCTTGTTCGGGGTGACATCGGTGACGTCCTTGCCGTCGAGGAACACCCGGCCCTCGGTCGGCTCCTCGAACCCGGCGATCATCCGCATGGTCGTGGTCTTGCCACAACCGGAGGGGCCGAGCAGCGAGAAGAACTCCCCCTGACCGATCGCCAGATCCAGACTCTTCACGGCGGGCACCGACTCACCGTGCGACAGGTAGTCCTTGCGCACACCGGCGAACTCGATCGCCGGGTGCGCGGCGCGCTGCCCGGCACCGGGCTGCACGCTCGTGGCGTGATGCGGGGGAGAAGTGGTCATCTATCACCTCTGGGCGGTATTCAACAGGTGGCGTGGCCCGGATCAGCCGTTGAAGCTCATCACGTGCTTGATCCGGGTGTACTCCTCGAAGCCGTACATCGAAAGGTCTTTGCCGTAGCCGGAGTGGCCGTAACCGCCATGCGGCATCTCGGACACGAACGGCAGGTGGGTGTTGATCCAGACCGCGCCGAAGCCGAGCCGCCGGGAGACGCGCATCGCCCGGCCGTGGTTCTGCGTCCAGACGCTGGCGCTCAGGCCGAACCGGACGTCGTTGGCGTGGCGGATCGCCTCGTCCTCGCCGGCGAAGGTCTGCACCGTGATGACCGGGCCGAAGATCTCGTCCTGGATCATCTCGTCGCGCTGGCGCAGGCCGGTGACCACTGTCGGCTCGAAGAAGTAACCGCGGTCGCCGATCCGGCTGCCACCGGCCACCACCTCGGCGTGCTCCGGCGTGCGGTCCAGGAAGCCGGTGACCCGCTCCAGCTGGCCGGCGTTGTTGACCGGCCCGAAGTAGGCGCTGGCGTCGGAGGGCGCGCCGACCCGGGTGCCCTTGGCCGCCGCGGCGAGCGCCGCGACGAAGTCGGCGGCGATACCGTCCTGCACCAGCACCCGGGTGGCGGCGGTGCAGTCCTGGCCGGCGTTGAAGAATCCGGCGCCGGCGATCGCGGCGGCGGTGGCCTCGACGTCGACGTCGTCGAAGACCACGACCGGGGCCTTGCCGCCCAGCTCCAGGTGCACCCGCTTGAGGTCGGGGGCGGCGGCCGAGGCCACCTCCATCCCGGCCCGGGTGGAGCCGGTGATCGACACGAGCTGCGGCACCGGGTGCGAGACCAGGGCCCGGCCGGTGTCCCGGTCGCCGCAGACGACGTTGAGTACGCCCGGCGGCAGGAACTCGGCGGCGATCTCGGCGAGCAGCAGGGTGCTCACCGGTGTGGTGTCCGACGGCTTCAGAACGACGGCGTTCCCGGCGGCGACGGCGGGCGCGAACTTCCAGACGCCCATCACCATCGGATAGTTCCACGGCGTGATCTGTGCGCAGACGCCGATGGGCTCACGCCGTACGAAAGAGGTGTGGTCCTTCAGATATTCACCGGCGGCCTTGCCCTCGAGCACGCGCGCCGCCCCGGCGAAGAAACGCAGCTCGTCAAGGAGCGGGCCGAGTTCCTCCTGCCGGGTCGCCTCGACCGGTTTGCCGGTGTTGCGGCACTCGGCCGCGATCAGCTCCTCGCCGCGCGCCTCGACCGCGTCGGCGATCCGCAGCAGCGCACGCTGCCGCTCAGCCGGCGTGCTGTCCCGCCACACCTCGAACCCGCCGGCGGCGGCCGCCACCGCCGCCTCGACATCCCGCGCCGACGAGACCGGTGCCTGCGCATAGGTCTCGCCGGTGCTGGGGTCGACGACCGGCGAGGTGATCCCGTCGACGGTGTCGGTGAACGAACCGTTGACGAAATTGCGCAGCACGCTCACGTGGAGTGGCCTTCCGGTCGGGGGCTGGGGGGAGGTTGTCACAGGAGGGATAGTGCGGGCAAGGGAATCCGAAGTAATTTCCAAGCACGAAACGGAATCAGAACGTCGGGCACCGTTCAGACGACGCAATCCGGGGTTCAGCCGGTGTAGTAGCCATCCGCGACGGTGAGTGCCTCGTCCAGGATCGCCAGGCCCTCACGCAGCTCGTCCACCGTGATCGTGCAGGGCGGCACCACGTGGATCCGGTTGAAGTGGGTGAACGGCCAGAGGCCCCGCGCCTTGCAGGCCGCGGCCACCTCGTTCATCGGTGCGGCCGCCGCGCCCGCGGCGTTGAACGGCACCAGCGGCGCCTTCGAGACACGGTCGGTGACCAGCTCGACGGCCCAGAACACGCCCAGGCCGCGCACCTCACCCACGCTGGGGTGCCGGTCCGCCAGCTCGGCCAGGACCGGGCCGATCACGTCGTCGCCGAGCATCCGGGCGTGCTCGACGATCCCCTCCTCCTTGAAGATCCGCATCGAGGCCACGGCGGAGGCGCAGGCGAGCGGGTGACCGGAATAGGTCAGCCCACCCGGGAACGGCCGCTCCCGGAACGTCTCGGCGATCTCGTCGGAGATGACGACACCGCCGAGCGGCAGATAGCCGGAGTTGACGCCCTTGGCGAAAGTGATCAGGTCTGGGGTGACGCCCCACCTGTCCACGGCGAACCACTCGCCGCAGCGGCCGAAGCCCGCCATCACCTCGTCGGCGATGAACACGATGCCGAACTGGTCGCAGATCTCCCGGACGCCGGCCAGGTAGCCGGGCGGCGGGACCAGGACGCCGTTGGTGCCCACCACGGTCTCCATCAGGATCGCGGCGATGGTGGCCGGGCCCTCGAAGACGATGGTGTCCCGCAGATGCTGAAGGGCGCGTTCGGTCTCCTGCTCGGGAGAGGCCGAGTGGAACGGCGAGCGGTACGGGTACGGGCCCCAGAAGTGCACCACCCCGATGGCCACCGGCTCGTTCGGCCAGCGCCGCGGGTCACCGGTCGCCGTGATCGCGGTGGCGGTCGAGCCGTGATAGCTGCGGTAGGTGGAGAGCACCTTGTGCCGCCCGGTGTGCAGCCGCGCCATCCGGATCGCGTTCTCGTTGGCCTCGGCGCCACCGTTGGTGAAGAAGACCCTGTTCAGCGGGCCGGGCGCCACCTCGGCGATCATCCGGGCCGCCTCGCCGCGCTTGTCGTTGGCGAAGGCCGGCTGGATGGTGCAGAGCTTCGCGGCCTGCTCCTGGATGGCCTGGACCATGCGCGGATGCTGGTGGCCGATGTTCATGTTGACCAGCTGTGACGAGAAGTCCAGGTATTTCGTGCCCTGGTAGTCCCAGAAGTGGCTGCCCTGTGCTCTCTCGATCGGCAGGGGATCGATGAGGCCCTGGGCGGACCAGGAGTGGAAGACGTGGGCGCGGTCGTCCGCCCTGGTTTGCTTATCGGACATTCCGGTCATCGCGTCTGGGGGAAGCCGAGGTCGACGCTGGACGTGCCGGGGTCCGGCCAGCGGGAGGTGACGACCTTGCCGCGGGTGTAGAAGTGGATGCCGTCCGGGCCGTACATGTGGGAGTCGCCGAACAGCGACGCCTTCCAGCCGCCGAACGAGTAGTAGGCGACCGGCACCGGGATCGGCACGTTCACGCCGACCATGCCGGCGTCGACGTCGAACTGGAACTGGCGCGCGGCCCCGCCGTCCCGGGTGAAGATCGCGGTGCCGTTGCCGTACTCGTTGTTGTTGACCAGGTCGACAGCTTCCCGGTAGGTCTCCACCCGGACCACCGAGAGGACGGGGCCGAAGATCTCGTCGGTGTAGACAGTCATCTCCGGTGTCACGTTGTCGAGCAGGGTGGCGCCGAGGAAGTAGCCCCTTTCGGGCAGGTTTTCCCTTTCTCGCCCGTCCGCGACCACGGTGGCGCCGGCTGCTTCACCTTTTGTCACGTAATCTGCGACTTTGTCGCGATGTTGAGCGCTGATCAACGGGCCCATCTCGGAGGACGGGTCGCTGCCGTCGCCGATCCTCACCTTGGGCAGGCGGGCGGCGATCGCCTCCACCAGCGGGTCGGCGATGTCACCGACGGCAACGACCACGGAGATCGCCATGCAGCGCTCGCCGGCCGCGCCGTAGCCCGCGCTGATCGCCGCGTCGGCGGCCGCGTCGAGTTCGGCGTCCGGGAGCACGATCATGTGGTTCTTCGCGCCGCCCAGCGCCTGCACGCGCTTGCCGTGCGCGGTGCCGGTCTCGTAGATGTACTTGGCGATCGGCGTCGAGCCGACGAAGCTGACCGCCGCGATGCCCGGGTGCACCAGGATGGCGTCGACCGCCTCCTTGTCACCGTGGACCACGTTGAAGACGCCGTCGGGCAGGCCGGCCTCCTTCCACAGCCTGGCCAGGAAGAGCGCCGCGGACGGGTCCTTCTCGCTGGGCTTGAGCACGAACGCGTTGCCCGCCGCGATGGCCGTGGCGCACATCCACAGCGGCACCATCGCCGGGAAGTTGAACGGGGTGATGCCGGCGACCACACCGAGCGGCTGACGGATCGAGTACACGTCCACGCCGGTGGCGGCCTGCTCGGAGAACGAGCCCTTCATCAGGTGCGGGATGCCGGTGGCGAACTCGACGTTCTCCAGGCCGCGGGCGATCTCGCCGCCCGCGTCGGCGAGCACCTTGCCGTGCTCGGTGGTGACGATCGCGGCCAGCTCACCGGAGCGCTCGGCGAGCAGCTCCCGGAACTTGAAGAGCACGGCGGAGCGCTTGGACAGCGACGCCGTACGCCACTCCTTGGCCGCCTCCTGCGCCACCGCGACGGCAGCCGCCACCTCGCCGGCTGACGCCAGGGCGACCTCGGCGATCTGCTCGCCGGTCGCGGGGTTGAACACCGGGCCGACCCGGCCGGACCCGCCGGCGCGCTCAGCGCCACCGATCCAGTGCGCAATGTAGTCCATGGCCCGAGATTATGTGACGACTCTAGACCGAACAATGCTTCGCTTGTACTGTCACAAAAATGCTGGACCCGGTACGCGAGCGACTCACCGACCCCAGCGCCAGGGGACTGGCCGAGGCGGTGAGCCGCGCGGTCGGCGACGGCTTCCTGGAGCGCGGCGCGAAACTGCCACCCGTCCGCCGGGTCGCCACCGAGTTGCGCCTCTCCCCCAGCACGGTCAACGCAGCGTGGCAGCTCCTGCGCCGCGCCGGCACCATCCGGACGGACGGCAGGCGGGGCACGGTCGTCGCCACCCCCGGCACCGGCGGCCCCGGCCGCTACCGCGCGGCACTGCGCCGCACCCCCGGCTTCGGCCTCGACCTCTCCACCGGCGTCCCCGACCCGCGGCTGCTCCCGCCGATCCCGGCACTGCACGGCCTCTCCCCCGCCCCGAGCAGCTACCTCGACGAGCCGGTGCTGCCCGCGCTCGGGGCGCTGCTGCGGGAACGCTGGCCCTACCCGGCGGAACGGCTCGCCGTCTTCGACGGGGCGATGGACGCCATCGACCAGGTGGCGTCGGCGCTCCTGCGCCTCGGTGACCTCGCGGTCGTGGAGAACCCGTGCTTTCCACCCCTGCTCGACCTGCTGGAGGTGCTCGGCGTACCCGTCATCGGTGTCGACACCGACGCCGAGGGCATGCTCCCCGACCGGCTCACCGCGGCCCTCGCACGGCGGCCCGCCGCCGTCTTCCTGCAACCCCGCGCCCTCAACCCGACCGGCGCGTCGTGGTCACCCTCGCGGGCCACCGCACTCGCCGCGGTCCTCTCGCAGCACCCCCAGGTGTACGTCGTGGAGGACGACTCCGCCGGAGACCTGGCGTCGGGCCCCCACTGCTCACTGGGCTCCCACCTGCCCCGGCAGACCGTCCACGTCCGCAGCTTCTCCAAGTCGCACGGCCCCGACCTGCGGCTGGCAGCCGTCAGCGGCCCGGCAACCGTCCTCGACCCGATCCTGGAGCGGCGACTGCTCGGCCAGGGCTGGACCAGCCGCCTGCTCCAGCACCTGCTCCTCTCCCTGCTGACCGACCCCGCCTCGATCGCCGCGGTGGAGGCCGCCCGCGACGAGTACGCCCGCCGCCGCCGCCTGATCACTTCCGGCCTCGCCGGCGCGGGGATCGTGCTGCCCCCGGGCGAGGGCCTGAACATCTGGCTGCCGGTGGCGGACGAACAGGCGGCCCTGCTGAGCCTGGCGAGCGCCGGCATCGGGGCGGCGGCCGGTACGGCGTTCGCGGTAGGCGCCGGCACGGCACCACACCTGCGGGTGACGGTGGGGCTGGTCGCCGAGGACCACGCCGAGGTCGCGGACCGGCTGGCAGAGGCCGCCCAGGCGGCGGCTCCGCCGATTCCCCGCTGATCACCGGCCCGGTAGCTTCCATTGATCACCGTTGACGCATGACAGCTAGGCATGGGACGGTTCGGGGGTGCTGCCACATCTGGAACCCTGGACCGAGAACGAGTACCTGAACCTCGACAGAGCAACCGACAACCTGGAACTGATCGACGGAAGCCTGCTCGTGAGCCCCGCCCACGACGGGCCGCACCAGGACATCAGGTCACGGCTGTGGATCGCGCTGGACTCCATGGCACGCTCGCTCAACCTGTGGGTGCGAGCGGGAATGAACGCCCGCCTGACAGCGGGCACCATCGTCATGCCCGATCTCGTCGTCACCGGCGGCCCGCGCATCGTCAACATCAACGAGGCCGCCGACATCCGCCTGGCCTGCGAGATAACCGGCCCGGGAACCATCACCACCGACCGCGTCCTGAAAAAAGTCCTCTACGCCGACGCGGCGATCCAGTGGTACCTACTGGCCGAACCCGACATGCCCGGCTACGAGTCGCTGACACTCACCCTCTTCCACCTGGAGCCCGGCGGCTACCGGCAGCACGCGACAGCCGGCCCCGGCGAGACCCTGGCTCTGGACGATCCGGTGCCCGCCCTGATCAACACCGAAGAACTCCTCCACCTCTGAGCAATTCACCCGTTGACGCACGCCCACTAGGCGAGAGACGGTGATTGGCGTGAGCGCATGCGACACTCTGCTGATGAGCATCGACCCGCTGCTGGACCACACCGGGCCCTGGACCGAGGAGGAGTTCTTCGCGCTCGGCGTGACCAACAATCGGATCGAACTCGTCGATGGGAGCCTCTGGGCGACCCCGAACGCCAACGGACCCCACCAGCGCATCTCCCGGCACCTGACCGAAATGATCAATCCGGAGCCCCGGGCCATCGGCAAAGAACTCCTGGCAACGACGGACGTCCGGCTCGCACCACATCGCATCGTGATTCCCGATCTGATCATCGGAACCTTCCCCCGGGTATTCACCACCGCCGAGGCGTCAGACGTCACGCTCGTCTGTGAGATCACCTCACCGAGCAACGCGGCCGTCGACCGCATCATGAAGAAGGACTTCTACGCCGCTGCCAAGATCCCGTGGTACCTGCTGGTCGAGCCCGACATGAAGGCATACGAGTCGGTCAACGTCCGGCTGTTCCGGCTCGACGGCGACAAGTACATCGAGCACGCTGCCGCCACGCAGGGCGAGACGCTGACCTCGGACGAGCCTTACCCGATCTCGATCGACACCGACAGGCTGCTCGACTTCTAGTCCACCCGCGCAGTTGACCACGAGCTCGTCGACCTCTGCGGTAGAGCCCTGCCTCGCTCACCTTGCGCGCCCACCCCCTTGCAGGCTCGCTCACCCTGCGGGCCCACCCAGCCCCACCCAGCCTGCGGGCTAGCTCAGCTTGCGGGCCCACTCAGCCTGTGGGCTCGCTCAGCTTGCGGACCCACCCCGCCTGCGGGCCCACCCCGCCTGCGGGCCCACCCCGCCTGCGGGCTCGCTCAGCTTGCGGGGCGGAAGCTGTCGAAGATCAGTTGGAGGTCGGGGCGGGCCGCGTTCCACTCGGAGTCGCGGGTCTGCCAGTAGAAGCCGTAGGCCTTGTCGTCGGCGACCACGACACCGCGGTTGTTGACGTGCTGACGGGTACCGCCGCGGGTGAAGGTGAACTCCCAGTCGGCGGCCTTCCGGAAGTACTTCACCGACTCGATCTTGATCTCGTTGTAGGCCGGGAAGTCCCCCCGCGACACCCGGTACTGGGACTGGCTGCGCCAATCGGCCACCGGATTCGACTTCGGCTTGTCGGTCTGGTCGATACCGAGAACCCGCCCATCCCCGCGGAAGTAGACCATCGTCTTCTCCTTCGAGCGCGTCCAGCCCTCGGGCACGTACACCGAGAACCCACTCGAATCCTTGTGCTCCCTCCACCCGGCCGGCAGAGGCGGCCGCTCGCCGGCCACGACCGACGGGCTCGGCGACGCGCTGGCGGGCGACCCGCCGACAGGCCCGCCGGCCGGTGCGCTGCTCGGCGCCGGCGTGTTCTCGGTGGCCTGCGCGGCCGGAGCAGTCGTCGTCGCCCCCGCTGATCCGGTAGCGGCAGGCTGGGAAGACGCGGCCTCCGGGCTCTCCTTGTCCTCCCCCGAACTGGTGACCGCCCAGACCGCACCGACGATGAGCACCAGAACCAGAGCTACCGCCGCAACGAGCAGCCGCCGCCGGGATTGGGCCCGCTCGAACTGCCCAGCCCCGGCGTCGCCCGGCCAGTCGGCCACATCGGCCTCGCCGCCACCATCCGGATCCACCGCCGTCCCGGAGCCATCCCACGCCACCGCCGACCCGGAGCCAGCGCGCGCTACCGCTGTCCCGGGCCCATCCCACGCCACCGCCGTCCCGGAGCCGTCGCGCGCCGCTGCCCTCCCGGATACCGACGGCGATGCCTGTCCAGCCGCCGGGGCAACCACATCCGAAGGATCTGAGGTCCCGGCCTTCGATGACCCAGGTGTTGCTTCCCCCGCAGACTCCGGAACTGCTACGTCGGCAGACGCCGGGGCCGCAGCCTCCGCAGACGCCGGGGCCGGCGCGCCCGCAGACGCCGGACTCGCTTCCGACGCCTCGGCCGCAGCCTGCGCCGGTTTTGCAGCCGGCTCCGAGTCCCCGGTCGATGCCGGGGTATCCCCCTTGCCCGACCCGAACAGGCCACGGCCGAAGCTCCAGGACCGCTTGTCCGGTGCTCTGTCCGACCCACCGGCCGACGTCCTCTGGCGGGGAATCCGGGCGGGGGCCGGAGCGTCGTCGTCCAGCTCCGCGATGACCTGCCGGAGCTGAGCCTCCGCGTCCTCGGCGCTGATCCGCCGCGCCGGGTCCTTGCGCAGCAGCCCTTCGAGGACCGGCCGCAGGGGACCCGCCTGCCGCGGCGGCGGCACCTCCTCGGTGGTGAGCGCTGCCAGCGTCGCCATCGTCGACGGGCGCTCGAAGGGTGCACGCCCCTCGACCGCGGCGTAGAGCGTCGCGCCGAGCGACCAGAGGTCCGCCTCCGGCCCGCTGGCACCGGCCTGGGCCCGCTCCGGCGCCATGAACTTCGGTGAGCCGACCACCACGTCCGACCGGCTGATCACCCCGTCGTCGTCCACCGCCGCGATACCGAAGTCGGTGAGCAGCACCCGCCCGTCGTCGGCGAGCAGCACGTTCGCCGGCTTCACGTCCCGGTGCTCGACACCGGCCCGGTGCGCGGCCCGCAACGCGGAGACCAGGTCCAGCCCGATCCGGGCCACCCGGTACTGGTCGAGCGGGCCGTTCTCGGCGATCGCCTGGCGCAACGACTGGGAGGGCACGTACTCCATGACGATCCAGGTACGCCCGTCCAACTGCAGTACGTCGTAGACCTGCACCACGCCGGGATGGTTGAGCCGCGCCGCCGCCCGCGCCTCCCGCAGCGTCCGCCGTGCCGCGGCCTCGTCCTCGGCACCCGGCGGCAGGTCGATCGCCTTGATCGCGACGTCCCGCTGCAGGGTCTCGTCGCGCGCCAGCCGCACCTCGCCCATCCCACCCCGGCCCAGCGAATCGCCGAGCCGGTACCGTGCGGCGAGCAGTGGGGGCGCGTCGGGCATGCGCACCGTTATACCCGCCTGCCGCCCGCGTCACTCCGGCCCGGGTCTTCGTTCCACCCCACGGACCATCGGATATGGGCCACCACCGATACCAGGCGCGCCGCCCGGTGTGAGGCTCGTCGCTCCACCACCGGCTGAACAGACCGCCCAGGAGCTGGATTGGGGACTTCATCGGGCTGCGGCGGGTGATCGGATGAGCCGCGCCGCCGGCAGGATCGCGGCACCCACAGCGAGGACGAGGCAGGCCAGCACAGTGGCGGCGATGACCGGCCAGGAGACCAGGACGGGAACGTCGGTGCCGATCTGGGCGCCCAGCGAGCGGGCGGAACCGGCCACCGCGATCAGTCCCGCCGTCCCGCCCAGCAGGGAGCCGATGACCACCGCCAGGCCCGACTCCAGGGCGACCGCCCTGATCACCTGTCCTCCGGTAGCGCCGGATAGGCGAAGCACCCGCAGGTCGGGCCGGCGGCGCCGAGCGGTCATGAGCAGGGTGTTGGTCACCGCGAGGGCACCGGCCCCGGCCGAGACGGCGAGCAGGATGAGGGTGAACGTGGCGACCAGCCTGTCGTCCTCGGCGTCCAGCCGCCGTGCCATGTCCGCCGGGTCGGCTTTCCGGGCGCCCACGCCCGCGGCGCCCTCCGGTGCGGGGTACACCGCGGGTGCCAATGCGGACGGATCGTGCCGCCGCACGGTTTCGCGGGCCAGAACCAGGTCTGAGGTGAACGGGCCGTCCGGGGCTGCCCCGACGACGCGGAGACGCTCACTCGCTCCGTCGGCGTAGGTGACGGTCACCGCGGAGCCGAAGCGCTCGGCGGCCGACGGTGAGACCTGAGCTGTCCCGGGCGCCACGCCGTCGGCGCCACTCGCGACCGACGCCGAACCGGCGACGTAGACCGTGGTGTCCAGCGATGCCCGGCCGGCGACACCGTCGTGCAGGCCCGGGGTCCGGTCCGGGACGAGGACCTGCCCGGCGGGAACAGCCTCGGTCCGCCCGGCGTCGAAGGCTGCGGTCGAGGTGCGAACGGTTCCGGTCACGAAAACGGCGAACGCAACGGTGAACAGGACCGGCGCGGCGGTGGAGGCGGTCCGGCGCACGGCGGTGCGGGCGCTCTCCCGGGCCAGCGTGGAGGTGATCCCGGTCAACCGGCCCAGCAGCACCCGGATCAGGGCAGGCACCACTGCCGGAGCTAGCAGTGCCGCCGCCACGATCAGAGCCATGGCGCCCAGCAGGGCATAGGTGCCGTAATCCCGTACGTCATCGCCCGAAGCAGCAGCGACGCCTGCCGCAACCGCACCGCCGACCGCGACCGCTCCCACGGCCCAGCGTGCCCGGCTCATCGCCCGTGGTTCCAGCTCAGCGGTGCGCAGAGCCTCCATCGGGCCGATCCGGGTGACCCGGCGAGCCGCGGTGATCGCTCCCGCCAACGCCACCAGCGGGCCCGCGGCGAAGGCCACCGCCAGCACCCACAGCTGCCAGTGGACGCGGTAGCCGGGTGGCTCAAAGCCACTCGCCACCAGCAGCTTGGCCAGCGGGAACGCGGCGAGAGCGCCAACAGCCACCCCGGCCACGGCGGCGCGGGCGCCGAGCAGCAACGCCGAGCGGTAGAGCATCGACCGCACCTGGCGGCCGGTGGCGCCGACCGCCCTCAGCAGACCGATCTCACGACGGCTCTGGTCGACCGCGTAGGCGGAGGTGGAAGCGATCAGAAACAGACAGGCGAAGACCGCGAGGGCGGCGGTGGCGCTGAGAACCTGCATGCCGATCCAGCGCACGCGCGCGTCGTCGCGGGGCTCGGCGAGGCCTCGCGCGTCGCCGGTCAGGACCGTTCCGCTCGTCCCCGCCGCCGTCCGCAGCGCCTCCGGGTCGGGCTTTCCGGAAACACCGATCATGCGGACGCCGGGAGCGAGCCGAGCCGCGGCCTCCTCGGGCAGGTAGACGCCAGGCCACACGGTGTGGCCGCTGACCCGCCACGTCACGGGACCGCTGCCGGTGAGCAGCGTGACGGACGCACCGACCGGTATGCCGAGCTCCCGGTCCACGACCATCTCGCCGGGGCCAGGAGTGTTGCCGGTGGCGAGTTCCGTTCCGGGGTGCCAGGAGTGGCCGCTGGTGCTGCCCTCGACCGGACGGCCGTCGACGACCGGCTGGGCGTAGAAGCTGCGGTCGACGACCACCGAGCCGGCTCCCGGAACGGTTCGCAGGCGCTCGACCAGGGACTCCACGGTCTCAGCCGGCCAGGGCACGGGCTCGGCGAACTCGTCGGGCCGGTTGCCCGCATCGGGGCTCCGCACCACGGCGGTGAACCCGGAGAGCCGGTCCGGCACGCGCGGCTGCGCCGAGGTGAGCAGCACCAGGAACGTGGTGACGAGGGTGGTGCCGAGCAGGACCGCCACGAAGGTGCCGATGCGGTCGCGGCTCAGCATGCCCGCTCCAGCGCGGTCATCCGGTCCGCGACGCCGGCCGCGTCCACCCCGGTCAGCTCGTCGGTGACGCGGCCGTCGACAAGCAGCACGATCCGGTCGGCCACGGCGGCGGCCACCGGGTCGTGGGTGACCATCACGACGGTACGGCCGTGGCGGTCAACCAGACCGCGCAGCAGCGTCAGGACCTGGCGCGACGTGCGGTTGTCCAGCGCACCGGTCGGCTCGTCGGCGAAGAGCACGTCCGGCCGGCTGAACAGTGCCCGGGCGATCGCCACCCGTTGCTGCTGCCCGCCGGAGAGCTCCCGGGGACGGTGCCCGGCGCGGTCCGCGAGGTCCACTTCGGCCAGCGCGGCCAGCACTTCGGACTGATCAGTCCGGCGCCCGGCGAGGCGCAGAGGGAGCGACACGTTCTGCGCGGCGGTCAGCGAGGAGACGAGGTTGAAGTCCTGGAAGACGAACCCGACCCGGTCACGGCGCAGCCGCGTCAGCGCGGTCTCCCCCAGGTCACCGAGGCGGATTCCCGCGATCGTCACCGATCCCCCGGTGGGCGGCTCGAGGCCCGCGGCGCAGTGCAGCAAGGTTGACTTGCCGGAGCCGGACGGCCCCATCACCGCGGTGAAGGTGGCCTCGGCGAACCGCACGGACAACCCGTCCAGCGCGGTCACCTCACCGGCACCCCCGGCATAGCGTTTGCTCACCTCGTGCAGCTCGACTGTCATGCCCCAAGACGATCCCCGGATCGCGGGCCGATGTCGTCAAGCCACGGGATGCATTCCCGGTCCACCCCTGGGATGCACTGCGGGACCTTTCTTCATACCCAGGTATGAAGACCCTGGGTGGACGACCGGCGGCGCCCACGTCGATACGCTCGCCGGGTGCCCGTACCCTCGCTTCTCCTTCATGGTCTCGGCCCCGTGCCGCAGCGGGCCGTCGATGTCGTCCTCGCCGGCTCGGCCGGCATGCTGTGCCTCTATGCCGCCGCCGATACACCGCCCGCGGCCCTTGCCGAACCGGCCTGGCTGACCCTGCTCGCCGGAGTGGCGATGGGCGCACCGCTGCTCGCCCGCCGGTCGTGGCCGCGCACGACAGCAGTCGTCGTCGGGCTGGTGGCAGGCGTCCTCCTGGCCACCGGTCTCATTCCCGATTACGCATCCCCCGCTCCGGTGGCCGTCGCCGGCGTCGCCCTCTATACCGTTGGCCGGCTGGTCCCCGGCCGAGAGGGTGCGACGGTCGCCGTGCTCGCCTCGGCACCTCTGCTCGCCGGGACGACAGTCGGCGGCAACACGGCAGAAAGTCCGGGACCAGCCGGTTTGGCGTTCGCCGCTCTGATCCTCGGCGCGAGCTGGGCGGTCGGCTGGACCCTGCGCGAGCGACGACGGCACGCCGAGATGACCGCGGCGCAGAGCACCGCACGGGCGGTGGCGGAGGAACGGCTGCGGATCGCCCGCGAGATGCACGACGCGGTCGGCCACAGCCTGAGCCTGATCACCGTGCAGGCGTCCGTCGCGGGGCACGTCGCCCGGCAGCGCCCGGAGGAGGCCGTCGCGGCACTCGCGGTGATCGAACAGGCCGGGCGCAGTGCGCTGACCGAGCTGCGGCGGGCGGTGGGCGCGCTGCGGACCGAGCCGGAATATCACGTACCACCCACATTGAGCGATCTGGGCAAGCTCGCCGACCAGGCGCAGTCTGCGGGGGTGTCAGTGCTTCTGGACGTACGGGCGGACGACTCGCTGCCCGACGGATTGACCCTCGCCGCGTACCGGATCGTGCAGGAGTCCCTGACGAACGTGGTGCGGCACGCCGCGCCCACCGCGTGCCGGGTCGAGGTCGAGTGCGTCGGAAGCAGCCTGCGGATCGAGGTCACCGACGACGGCACCCGGCGGCCCGCACCGGCCGCCGACGGTACGGGGCTGGCCGGGATGCGGGAGCGCGTCGCGGCCTACGACGGCACCTTCAGCGCCGGTCCCCGCGCCGGCGGCGGCTTCGCGGTCGTCGCCACCCTGCCCTACGGTGCTCCGTCATGACCAGCACGGAGGCGTTCATGACCGGCACGGCGACCTCATGACGGCCGCGGGCACAGCGATCCGTGTGCTGATCGCCGACGACCAGGCGTTGCTGCGGGCGAGCTTCCGGCTGCTGGTCGACAGCACCCCCGGCCTGCTCGCCGTCGGCGAGGCGGGCACCGGCGCGGAAGCCGTCGACCTCGCCCGGCGTGAGCAGCCGGACGTGATCCTCATGGACATCCGCATGCCGGAGATGGACGGCATCGAAGCCACCCGGCGGATCTGCGGCTCGGCCGAGACCCCGGGCACCCGGGTGCTGATCCTGACGACGTTCGACTACGACGAGTACGTGTTCGCCGCCCTGCGAGCCGGGGCCAGCGGGTTCCTGCTCAAGGATGCGGCGGCCGCCGAGCTGATCGCCGCGGTCCAGGTGGTGGCCGGTGGCGACGCACTGCTCGCCCCGGCGATCACCCGGCGGTTGATCGCTCACTTCGCCGCCCGCCCGGAGCCGGCCGCCCGGCCCGCGGCGGGGCTCGACACCGTCACCGAGCGCGAACGGGAGGTACTGACACTTGTCGCCGGCGGCCTCTCCAACACGGAGATCGCCGAGCATCTGCAGCTCAGCCTGGCCACGGTGAAGAGCCACATCGGGCGGCTGCTGGCCAAGGTGCACGCTCGGGACCGGGCACAGCTGGTGATCGTGGCGTACGAAACCGGCCTCGTGGTCCCGGCTCGGTAACGTGCGAGACATGCATGATCATGAGGTTGCGATCGCCGCCGCGGAGGCGGGCGCCGTCGTGGTGCGCGAGCGGTACGGCAAGGAGCTGGCACGGCTCGACAAGGGCGGCGGGGACTTCGCCACGGAGGCGGACGTCGCTGCCGAGCAGGCGATCCTCGGCGTGCTCCGCCAGTACCGGCCGGACGACGCGATCACCGGCGAGGAGGGCGGTGCGTCGGGTCCCGCGGGGTCGGAGCGGCGGTGGCTCGTCGATCCGTTGTGCGGGACGCTCAACTACGCCGTGCGTACGCAACTGGTCGCTGTCAACGTCGCGCTGCGGGCCGGCGACGACATCACGGTGGCCGCGGCGGCGGACCCGTTCGCCGGAGAGATCTTCTGGACCGACGGGGTCACCGCCCAGGTCCGGCGGGACGGCACCGACGAGACGCTTGTCCCGTCCGCCGGATCGGCCCTGGTCGACGTCGACCTCGACCCGCCGTTCCCCCGGCACCCGGCGCTGCTGCTGGCCGCGCCCGGCTTCACCGGCCGGTTCCGGCCCCGGGTCCTGTCCACCACTCTCGCGCTGGTGTGGGCGGCCGCCGGGCGGAGAGCCGCCTACGTGACGTACAGGGACGTTCGGGACAGCGTGCATTTCTCCGCCGGGATCGCCATCTGCCGGGCCGCGGGTTGTGTCGTCACCGGAATCGAGGGCCAGCCGCTGCACACCGGAGCGCTCGGCCTGCTGGCGGCGGCTGACCAGCCAACTCACGAAGCGCTTTGTGCGATTAGTCAGGTTTGACCGGGGTACCTGACCCTCCGGACAACCGTGCAGAACGGAGGGGAACGATGACCCATACAGACGCACGTTCCGACCAGGATTCCACCGCGCACCTGGTCAGCCGGCTCAGCGAGCAGGTGACGACGCTCGTCCGGGACGAGCTGGAACTCGCCAAGATCGAGATGGTGGAGAAGGGCAAGCGGGCCGGGAGGGGCGCGGGGTTGCTCGGCGGTGCGGGCGTGATCGCCATGTACGGGCTGGGCGCCCTCTTCGTCACCGCCGGAGCGGCCCTGTCACTGGTCATGCCGGTGTGGGCGGCAGCCCTCATCGTGACCGTGGCCCTGTTCGCCGCCGCCGGCATCGCCGCGCTCTTCGGCAAGAAGGAAGTCAAGCAGGCCGTTCCGCCCGCCCCCGAAGCCGCGATGGCCAGCGGCCGGCGTGACGTCGACACCCTGATGACGGCGGCCCGGCACGGGAGGAACTCGTGAGCAACAACCTGAGCCCCAAACCCGGCCAGTCCCCACAGAAACGGGACCGGCAGGCCGCGGCCCAGACCACTCCCGAGCGGGGCCGCACCGACCCGAAACCGGCCCCGCCGAGCCGCAACCGCACCGACTCCCGCCCCGGCCCCGGCCAGGGCGGCCAGAACCGCACCGGCCCGGCCCCCGCCAAGCCCAACCGCGACCAATCACCCACCCCACCAACCGCCCCCACCCCACCAACCTCCCCCACCCCGTCCCCGGCCCCGGGTGCCACCTCGTCGCCGGGCGGGGCCTCATCATCAGGCGGGGCCTCATCGCCGGGCGCCGCCTCGCCGCCGGACTCAGTGGGAGCGGCGGGCTCATCGGCGTCACCATCGGCCTCGGGCGCCAAACCAGCACAGGGCACAACCGCGACGCCGGCATCCACACCGGCCCACGGCGCCAAACCGGCCCAAGGCGCGACCACGACACCGGCATCCACCGCGGCTCAAGGCACCAAGCCGGCCCACCACACGCCGACGGCGACGCCGAGCGTAAGGCCTGGTCAGGACACCCTGGCTTCCACGCCGGCCCAGGGCGCGAAACCGGCCAGCAGTGCGGGCTCGACTGCCTCGGGTGACAAGGCGAGCTCGGCGGATGGCAAGTCCGCGTACCAGACCAAGCCGACCGCATCCGGCCTGACCGCCCACACACCGACAACGGCACCGGCCACGCCAATCGGTGGGCTCGCCGGCGGGGCCACCGGCGCGACCACCAGCGCGACCACCGGCGCGACCACCAGCGGGACGACCAGCGGGACCGTCGGCGGGACGACCGACTCGGCACCCCGCCACGCCGCCCCTGCCGCGTCGGCGCCGGCCGGTACCCACGTCACCGAACCGCGCCACGCCGCTGCTCCGAAGCCCGGGACGATCGGCGCCGCGCCGATCGTCAAGCCGGGCAACAGCGACGCCGCCAGGCCCACGACGGACCCTGGCACGCCAAAGGCAGACTCCGGCAAGGCTCCAACTCCCAGCCAGAAAGCCGACCCGGCGCTCAGCCACAGCCCGCGCGCCGAGCCGGCACCCAGCCACAGCGCCGGATCAGCCAAGCCGGGCAACGAGTCACGCAATCACCCGGGATCAGAAACGGCCGCGGGAACGGGATCGAGTGCGGGCTCGGACAAGGACGCGCCGGACCGGGTGGACCAGCTCAAGGCTGAGATCGAGCAGACGCGCGCCGAAATGGGAGAGACCGCTGCGGCGCTGGTGGCCAAGGTCGACGTTCCGGGTCGCATCAAGCAGTCCGCTGCTGAGACCGGCACGCAGATCGCCGAGTCAGCCGCCGATACGGCTCAGCGTGCGACCACGGCTGCCAGGTCGCTGTCGAGCCGTGTCTCCGGGGATCCGAAGCGCTACGCCATGATCGGGGGCGCGCTCGCTGCCGCGGCCGCCGGGATCGTGTTGATCCGCCGGAGGCGCTGACTCGCGAGAGACTCCGTGAGGTATCTGAGCGACGGCCGGCATGTCTCGGCCGTCGCTCAGGCACGTAATCAGGGTGCCATTCGGTGCCTGGGCTACGGCTCACGTGAGCGAGCCGCGCCAGCCAGCGGAACGCGAGACGCAGGCCGGCGCAGCAGCGGGACGCGACGCGGGGGCCGGGGAAGAGCCGCCGAGGCGCGGCGCAGCAGCACGGCGGCAAATGTCGAGTTGGCAAGCAGACACGGCGCCACCCCCTTGAAACGTCTCACTCCCTCGGCCACTCCAATTCACCCCAGCCCCGACCACATCTTCCAGACAGGCCAGAGTCAACTCTTGACCCTGCGCTAACTGGATCGTAACGTGAGTCACACCCCCGCTAGAACGTTTCAACGAAGCCTAAAAACCTAAAAACAGGAGGCGTCATGCGCCCTCGCTTCGCCGCCGCCGTCGCGCTCACCGCGACGGCCGCCATAGCGCTCACCGGTTGCACCAAGAAGAACGACACCGACACGGCCGCCGGGTCCGGTGACGCCGCGGCCAAGACGTACAAGGTCGCGTTCGTCCCGAAGTTGCAGGGCGTGCCCTACTTCGAGGCGATGAACGCCGGCGGCAAGGAAGCCGCCGCCGCGCTCGGCAACGTCGAGTGGCTGTACCAGGGGCCGACGCAGGCTGACGCCGCCGCGCAGGCCGACATCGTCCGGTCGTACATCCAGCAGAAGGTCGACGCGCTGATCGTGGCGCCGAACGACCCGGACAGCATGGCCCCGCTGCTCCAGCAGGCCAAGGACGCCGGCATCCACGTCGCGACCGCGGACACCGACGCGCCGAGCAGTGTGCGGGAGGTGTTCGTCAACCAGGCCACCGCGCAGGGCATCGGCGAGGGGCTGACCGACTCGCTGCTGAAGGCGATGGGCGGCAAGGGCAAGTATGCGATCGTCTCCTGCGGCCAGACCGCCGAGAACCTGAACTCGTGGATCGAGGTGCAGAAGACGTACACGAAGACGAAGTACCCGGACGCCGAGATCGTCGACATCGTCTACGCCGGTGAGGACCAGGCCAAGGCGACGCAGATGGCGACCGACCTGATGAACGCCCACCCGGACCTGACCGGCCTGGTCGGCGAGTGCACCTCGTCCGCGCCGGGTGTGGCGCAGGCGGTCAAGGACGCCGGCAAGATCGGCAAGGTGTTCACCGTCGGGCTGGGCACCCCGCAGGCGATGAAGCCGTACCTGCAGGACAAGTCGTCGACCGCGGCGATCCTCTGGGACGTGGAGAACCTGGGCTACCTGACCGCGTGGGCCGGTGCCCAGCTGGCACAGGGTAAGCCGTTCGCCGCCACCAACAACGTCTCCGGTGATCTGTCCGCGGTCGCCTACACCGAGGCGGACAAGATGCTGCTCCTCGGCCCGGCTCTCGCGATCACCGACCAGAACGTCGACCAGTTCAACTACTGATGGCCGACAACAACGACGACGTCCGGCTGCGCCTGACCGCTGTTTCCAAGCGGTTCGGCGCGGTCCGGGCCATTCAGCACGGCGATATCACCGTACGGGCGGGCCGGGTGCACGCGCTCGTGGGTGAGAATGGCGCCGGCAAGTCCACGATGATCAAAATCATCGCAGGGGCGGAGACCGCCGACACCGGTGAGATCGAGTACGACGGCGCGAAAATACAGATCAATTCCACCACCGACGCGATCGCGCTCGGTATCGCGACGGTCTACCAGGAGCCCCAGCTGTTCCCCGAGCTGACGGTGGCCGAGAACATCTTCCTCGGCCGCGAGGTCAAGAAACGCGGAACCGTCGACTGGGCGGGACAGAACGAGCGCGTCGTCGAGCTGCTGGAGCTGCTCGGCCTCCCGGCGAAGTACGCGACCGCCTCGGTCGGTGACCTGTCGATCGCCGAGCAGCAGCAGGTCTCGATCGCCAAGGCCCTCGCGGGCGACGCGAAGGTGCTGATCCTCGACGAGCCTTCGGCGATCCTGACCGACGCCGAGATCGAGGTGCTCTTCGAGGTGGTCCGGCGGCTGACCGCCACGGGCGTGTCGGTCATCTACATCTCGCACCGGCTCGACGAGCTCTTCCGGATCGCGGACGAGGTCACTGTCATGCGTGACGGCAAGACCATCGGCACGTACCCGATCAAAGATCTGAGCGTGCGCCAGATCGCCCACCTGATGGTGGGTGAGGACCTTTCGGACGCGCGGCCGCACCGTGCTGTTCCACAGGGGCCGGCCGTGCTGGAGCTGCGCGGCCTGACCCGCGCCGGGAAGTTCCGCGACGTCGACGTGTCGGTGCGGGCCGGTGAGATCGTCGCGCTGTACGGCCTGGTCGGCAGCGGCGTCTCGGAGATCGCCGCGTGCGTCTACGGCATCGACCGGGCCACCGGCGGTGAACTTCTGCTCGACGGGAGCCGGACACTGCTGAAGAGCCCGGAGGACGCGCAGCGCAGGGGTGTCGCGCTGCTGCCGGCGAACCGCAAGGTGGAGGGCATGTTCGGCTTCCAGTCGATCGCCTTCAACATCTCGGCCGGCCACCTGAAGCTGCTGTCGAAGTTCGGGATGTTTCTCGACCGGGCTCGCGAGACCAAGGTCGCGACCGACCTGATCAAGCGGCTCGCGGTGAAGACGCCGAGCGAGCGGCAGCCGGTGAACATGATGTCCGGCGGCAACGCGCAGAAGGTGGTCCTGGCCCGGCAGCTGGTGGAGCGGCCGAAGGTGCTGGTGCTGGCCGAGCCCACCCAGGGTGTCGACGTCGGCGCCAAGGAGGAGATCCACCGGATCATCACCGAGCTGGCCGAGGAGGGCACCGCGGTGCTGGTGGTGACCTCGGACCTGCCGGAGGCGCTGCGCATCGCCGACCGCATCCAGGTGGTGCGGGGCGGCACGACGACCGACGAGTTCGGTCCGGACGCCAGCCAGGTGGATCTGCTGGCGGCGGCAGCGGGAGGCAGGGAATGACAGCACTGGCTTCCCCCAAGATCAAGAACAGGGTGCTCCCTCCCCCGGTCACCGGCCAGGAGATCGTGCTGGTCGGCGTGATCGCGGTGCTGTGGGCCGTGCTCGCGGTGAGCACCCCGGCGTTCCTGACCGCCGGCTCGATCCAGCCGCTGCTGGTGGCGACCGCCCCGGTGGCGCTGGTCGGCGTCGGCATGACCATCGTGATCATCACGGGCGGCATCGACGTGTCGGTCGGCGGCGCCATCATGGTGTGCTCGGTGCTGACCGCGAAGATGCTGGTCGAGGCCGAGGTGAACCTCGCCGTGGCGGTGCTGCTGTCGGTCGTGGCGGGCGGTCTGCTCGGGCTGATCAACGGCGTGCTGATCGCGTACGGCCGGGTCCACGCCATCATCATCACGTTCGGTACGGCGAACCTGTTCATGTTCCTCGGCCTGCAGATCTTCGGCTCCGGCACGGTGAACGGCATCCCCGGCACCCTGGCGTTCTTCGGCCGTGGTGAGGACGGGCGCACGCTCGGCGTACCGCACGCGTTCCTGATCACGCTGCTGATCACCGCGGCGGCCTGGTGGTACCTGCGGCACGCCGCCGGTGGCCGGCACTTCTTCGCGATCGGCGGTGACGCGCAGGCGGCACGGCTGGCCGGCGTCCGCGTCCAGCGCCGGGTCCTGCTGGCCTACGTGCTCACCGGCCTGCTCGTCGGCCTGGCGTCCTGCTTCGTGATCGCACAGGGCACCTCGACCCTCGACCAGTCGGTCGGTTCCGGCAAGGAGCTCGCCGTGATCGCGGCAGTGGTCATCGGCGGCACCTCGATCATGGGCGGCCGGGGCTCGGTGCTCGGCACCCTGCTCGGCGCGCTGCTGGTCCAGTCGGTGGCCTCCGGCGTGACCCAGCTGGGCTGGCGCTCGCAGCTCTCCGACCTGTTCGTCGGTATCTTCATCATCGTGGCGGTCGGTGCCGACCTGCTGCGTGCACGGGCGAGGAGAAGCCGGTGAGCAAGGCAGTCCGGATCCTCCTGACCCAGCGGATCGCGCTGCTCGCGGTCCTCATCGTGATCGTCGTCGCGACGTTCTTCCTCAACGACGCGGGCGGCTACCTGACCGCGCCGTACGACTTCGACTACATGTCGGCGTCCCTGATCAACGCGGTCCCGCTGGCCATGCTCGGCCTCGCCGAGCTCCTGGTGATCGTCTCCGGGCGGGGCGGTATCGACCTGTCGGTGGGCGCGATCGTCTCGCTGGCCGGCATGGTGTTCGGCTTCGCGTACGGCGAATGGGGCTGGCCGCTCTGGCTGGCGATCCTGGCCACGGCCGGGTTCGGCGCCCTGTGCGGTGCGATCAACGGTGTCCTGGTCTCCTACATCGGGTTCCCGGCCCTGATCGCGACGCTGGCGACGTACTACGCGTTCAAGTCGATCGCCATCGTGATCAACAACCAGCAGCCGATCAGCACCGAGCCGATCCAGGACATGTACTCGCTGAGCAAGTCGGTGGAGCTACCGATCATCGGCCAGTACCTCCCGGACGTCCCGCTCGGCATCTTCACGTTCCTGCTGCCCACCGTGGTCGTGGTCTGGGTGCTGCTGGCCCGCACCGCGTACGGCCGGCGGCTCTACGGCATCGGCACCAACGACGTGGCGGCACGCTGGTCCGGCCTCCCGGTACGGGACACGCGCTTCAAGGCGTACGTCTATGCGGGTTTGATCTCCGGTCTGGTCGCCGTCGTGACGGTCGCGCAGTTCGCCTCCGCCCGCCCCGACGCGGGCGTCTCGGGCAGCGGTATGGCGCTGCCCGCCATCACCATCGCCGTGCTCGGCGGGGTGGCGATCACCGGCGGCATCGGCAGGGTGGCCGGCGTCGTCCTCGCCACGCTGCTGATCGTCTGGCTGAACGCGGGCATCCTGCTCGCCTTCGTCGGCAACGAGGGATCGCAGTACCAGCTGCTCGCCCTCGGCACGGTGCTCGTCTTCGCCGCCCTGTTGAACGGGCTCACCAACCGACGGTACGGAGGTACCACGTCATGACCGACCGCACCGAGCGGCAGCAAGCCGCACCGGCCAACGGCCTCGCAGGCGAGGGCCGGGAGGGCATGACAAAGAAGGCACAGCACAGCCTCGACGAATTGGACGACTTCACTGTCGAGGTCCCCAGCTGGGCGTACGGGAACTCGGGCACCCGGTTCAAGGTCTTCACCCGGCCCGGGGTGCCGCGCGACCCGTACGAGAAACTCTCCGACGCCGCGCAGGTGCACCGCCTCACCGGGCTCGCCCCACGGGTCTCGCTGCACATCCCGTGGGACGTCGTGGACGACTGGTCCGACCTCAAGGCCCACGCCGACAAGCTGGGCGTGCGGATCGGTGCGATCAACTCGAACCTGTTCCAGGAGGACGACTACCGGCTCGGCTCGCTCTGCCACCCGGATCCGGCGATCCGCCGCAAGGCGGTCGACCACCACCTGCGCTGCCTGGACGTGATGCGCGAGACCGGCTCGACCGATCTGAAGATCTGGCTGCCGGACGGCACGAACTACCCGGGGCAGGACTCGCTGCGCGGACGGCAGGAGCGGCTCGCCGAGTCGCTGCGGGCCGTGTACGACGCGACCGACGACAACCAGCGGATCCTGCTGGAGTACAAGTTCTTCGAACCGCACTTCTACAGCATGGACATCCCGGACTGGGGCACCTCGCTGCTGCACTGCCTGGCGCTGGGTGACAGGGCCACCGTCGTGCTGGACACCGGCCACCACGCGCCGGGCACCAACATCGAGTTCATCGTGATGCAGCTGCTGCGGGTCGGGAAGCTCGGCGCGTTCGACTTCAACTCGCGCTTCTACGCCGACGACGACCTGATCGTCGGCTCGGCCGACCCGTTCCAGCTGTTCCGGATCATGTCGGAGATCGTGGCGGTCGGCGCGCACCGGCCCGAGTCCAAGGTCAACTTCATGCTCGACCAGTGCCACAACATCGAGGAGAAGATCCCGGGCCAGATCCGCTCGGTCCTCAACGTCGAGCAGGCCCTGGCCAAGGCCCTGCTGGTGGACCAGGACGCGCTCGCCACCGCGCAGCGTGACGGCGACGTTCTGGGCGCGAACGCGGTGCTCATGGACGCCTACGAGACCGACGTGCGGAAGACCCTCGCGGACCGGCGTGAGGAGCGCGGCCTGCCGCGCGACCCGGTCGCGACCTTCAACACCTCGGGGTACGCCGACACGGTCGCCGCCGCACGGGTCGGCGGCACGCAGGCCGGCTGGGGCGCATAGGCCCCTCCCCCGGGTCGTGCCGGTACGGCGGCGCGACCCGGGGATCTCGCCGAACCGCCCGCGCCGGGGCGGGAACCCGGCGCACGATGTGACGCATGGACGGCGCCACCGGCACCCGGGACGAGACCCGGCTGGCCGGTGTCCGCGCCCGCCTGGCCGATCTGGCCGACGACGACCCGACGCCCGCCGAGCTGGCCCTGATGCGGCGGCTGCTCCGCTCGTTCGAGAACCGGGCCCCGGCCGCCGCGGACCGCCTGGTCGGCCTGCTGCACGACGGTGACCCGGGCCGGGTCCGCGAGCAGGCCCACTCGCTCAAGGGATCGGCGTCGAACATCGGCGCGACAGCCCTCGCCGACCTCTGCGAGACCGTCGAGGACGCCGCCCGGTCCGGGGTGGTACCCGAGCCGGCGACGACAGCGGACCGTGTCCGGGAGGAGGTCGCCGGGGCGCTGCGGGCCGTGTCGGTGGTCGCCGGCGAGTACGAGCCGGAGTGATTCCTCCCGCCGAACTCCTCAACCACCCCCGCCGGGACGCCGAATGGCGATCCACGACCGGGGCGGACGTCCGCCGGCGGCTCTGGAGAACGGATGCGAATGTGAGCGCAGTAGGGGAAGACGCCCGCCTCGCCGCGGTGCACAGCTATCGCCTGCTCGACGCCCCCCGCCCGGTGGTGCTCGACGAGCTGACCAGGCTGGCCAGCTCGGTACTCGAGACGTCCATGTCCACGGTCACCCTGATCGACAGCGACCGGCAGTGGTTCGCGGGTAACACCGGCATGCCGGGCCGGGGCGCCGGTCCGCTCGGCGCGTCGTTCTGCGGCCGGGTGGTGGACCGCCGGCTGTCGCTGGTGGTCGAGGACACCCTGGCCCATCCCGAGTACCGCACCTGGTCGAACGTCGTCGGCGCACCGCACGTCCGGTTCTACGCCGGTGTGCCGCTGATCGACGAGGACGGGCACGTGCTCGGCAGCATGTGCGTGCTGGACAGCCGGCCCCGGGAGATCAGCGACCGGCAGATGGACCTGCTGATCAGCATGGCCGGGCAGGCCTCCGGTCACCTCTCGGCGATCCGCAACCGGCTGCTGCTGGCCGAGGTGGGCGACGAGCTGTCCCGCGCGATCAGCCGGGAGGAGGACTTCGTCGCCACCGTGTCGCACGAGCTGCGTACACCGGTGACGACCATCCAGGGCTACCTGGAACTGCTGGTGGACAACGAGGACCTCACGCCGTACCGGAGGTTGATCGACCCGATCCAGCGCAACGGTGAGCGCCTGGTCCGGATGGTGGACCACCTGCTCGCCGGCACCCGGCCGGCCGGGACGCCGCTGCCGCTGCTGCGCGCCCACGCCGACCTGGTCACCGTCGCCGAGGCCGCGATCGCGGCCTGCCGCCCCCAGTCGGGGCCGCGTGACGTCCGCGTCGTCGTCGAGGCGGGTGACACCCCCGGCTCGGTGCCCGGCGACTTCACCCGGCTCAGCCAGGCCGCCGAGCAGCTCATCCGCAACGCGATCCTGTTCAGCCCGTCCGGCTCCACGGTGACCGTCCGCGTCCACGCCGACGGGCTGGAGGTCGTCGACACCGGCGCCGGCATCCCCGCCGGCGAGCTGCCGCACGTGGCCGAGCGCTTCTATCGCGGCACGTTCGCCCGGGACCAGGCCGTGCACGGTGTCGGGCTGGGGCTCAGCATCGCCGACCGGATCGTCCGCGCGCACGACGGCGAGCTCGCCGTCACCTCGGCCGGGAACGGCCGGGGTACGACCGCGAGGATCACGCTGCCCCGATCCTGACCCCCTCCGCGACTCGCACGCCCGGGCACGGCAGCAGGTCGACCCGCACCCGCTTGCCGCCCTGATGGTCGTGCACCGACCAGCCGAGCGACATCGCCTCGATCAGAGCGATCCCGCGCCCGCCCATACCGTCCGGGTCGCGGCGCCGGGGCATCGCCGGCGAGCGGTCGGCGACCCAGACCACGACCTGCCCGTCGTGTGCCTCCACGTGCAGGGCCAGGCAGCCGCCGCCGTGCCGGACCGCGTTGGTGACCAGCTCGCTGACCACGACCGCGGCGACGTCCAGCCAGTCCGGGTCCAGGAAGCCCCAGCCGGCCAGCACCGCGGTCACGGCCCGCCGGGCGGTGGCCGGGGCGCGGCGGTCCAGAGGGACGTCCAGGTGTGCGGTCAACGCGCTCATGCAGAAGAACCTCGAGAGTCGCCGATGTGCGGGCGGGACGATACCCCGCACGGTACAAGACCGAAACCTCACCAGCCGCTATGTCACCTTTCATATGATTCTTGAATGGCAGCGGTGCTGGTCGTCGAGGACAACCCGGAACACCAGGCGGTGATCGCCGAGGTGGTCCGCCGGCTCGGCCACGACGTCACCCTCGCCGGGGACGGCCTGGCCGGACTGGCCGCCGCGCTCGCGCACCGGCCGGACCTGGTGGTCGCCGACGTCGACATGCCGCACATGGACGGGATCCGGATGTGCCGGGCGCTGCGCGACGACCCGAGCACCGCCACGGTGCCGGTGGTGCTCGTCACCGCGTACCTCCCGCCCGGTGACACCCTCCTGACCGGCGCCGACGCCGCCGCGGTGGTCCCCAAGCCGTTCCGGGTCAGGGAGCTGACCGAGACCCTGCGCGCCTGCCTGGAGGCACCGCCCGCTCCCCTGCCCGCTCGCGCGCACCACACCGCGTTCGTCGAGGCGATGCTGCACAGCCTGGACACCGGGGTGGTGGCCTGCGACCTCGACGGCCGGCCGGTGGTGGTCAACCAGGCCGTCCAGGAGCTCTTCGGCGACCGCAGCAGCACCGTGCCGATCCACGACTGGGTGAGCGAGTTCGGCCTGCGCCGCCACGACGGCAGCCCGATGACACCCGGCGAGATGCCGGTGCTGCGCGCCCTGGCCGGCGAGGAGGTACGCCACGCCGGCATGCTCGCCCACGACCGGCAGCACCGCCCGCGCTGGTTCTCGATCAACGCCCGCCCGGTACGCGACGCCGCCGGGGTGCCGCTCGGTGCGGTCGCCGCCGTGCACGACGTCACCGCCGACCACCACCAGCACCGGTACGAGCGCTGCAAGAGCCGGGTGCTCAAAGCGCTGGTCAAGGCGCCGGACACGGCAGCCGCCGGTGAAGCGGTCCTGCTGGCCATCGCCGGCGAGCTGGGCTGGCCGTACCTGCGGCTCTGGCTCGTCGACGAGGTGACCGACCGCCTGCGCCCGGTCGCCACGCACAACGAGCCCGGATCACCCGAGATCTACATCCCCGCCGGCATGGACCGCGGTTCGGGCCTCGCCGGAACCTGCTGGGAGCGCGGCGAACTGATCTGGGTCCCCGACATCCAGGCCGCCGGCTCCCCGGTGCTGTCCCAGGTGCGGGAGTCCGGCGCCTACCGGGCGGCCGGTGCCGTCCCGGTGCGCAGCGGCGACCGCGTGGTCGGCGTGCTCACCTTCTTCACCCACGACCTCCAGGAGCCGGAGCCCGCCCTCGCGGTCCTGCTCACCGGCATCTCCGGCCACATCGGCGCCTACCTGGACCGGCGGCGCGCCGAGGACCTGGCCGGGCAGCTGGCCGCGAGCATCGGCGAGTACGTCGCCCTGGTCGGGCACGAACTGCGCACCCCGCTGACCTCGATCGGCACCTACACCGACCTGATCGCCGAGTCCGGCGACGACACCACCATCGGCGAGGTCCGCGATCTGCTCGCGGTCATCGAGCGCAACAACGCCCGCCTGCGCACCCTGGTCGACCGCCTCCTCGACCTCTCCGCCCTCGAATCCGGCCACGCCCAGCTGACCGTCACCGCCGTCGACCTGACCGCCGTGCTGACCGCCGCCGCCAACACAGTCGTCGCCGACGCGCCCGATCCACACCCCACCGTGCGCACCAACCTCCCCACCCAGCTGACCATCCCCGGCGATCCGGCACGCCTCCGCCAGGTCGCCGAAAACCTGATCGGCAACGCCGTCAAATACAGCCCGGCCGGCACCACCGTCGTGGTCACCCTCACCGCCGACGAGGACGCCGCCGTACTCACCGTCACCGACACCGGCATCGGCATCCCCGCCGGCGAACGCGACCGCCTCTTCGCCCGCCTCTACCGCGCGACAAACGCCAGGCACAGCGGTATCCCGGGCATCGGGCTCGGGCTCGCCCTCACCCGCGCCATCGTCGACCTCCACGGCGGAGTCATCACCCTCAGCGACGGCGAGCACGGCGGCACCATAGCCACCGTCCGCCTCCCCCGCCGCTCCCTCTGAGCCCCCATCCAGCCCCATCAACCCTCAAGCCGGGCCAGGCGCATCCTCCCGGCCGTCTGCCGCTTCCGCTTCCCATGCCGCTCTTTTCGTACGGTCAACGCAAAGCTCTCCCGTTCTCCGCGCGATCCAGGCGCCAGTCCAGACCGCCCGGCGCCCGCCGGGCTGACCTGCCCTCCCGGACCTCACCCCTCACCCCTCTCCCCGCCACACCAAGTCCTCACCCTCACCCCGGCTGGGCGCCAGAGGGGCTCACGCCCGCGAAAGGCACCCCTCACCGCCAGCCGGACCCGCCAGCTGGACGCCAGAGGGCCATTCACCCGCGAACGGCACCCCTCACCGCCAGCCGAACCGGCCAGCTGGACGCCAGAGGGGGTCTCGGCCGGGGAAGGCACCCCTCACCGCCAGCCGAACCGGCCAGCTGAACGCCAGAGGGGCTTTCGGCCGGGGAAGGCACCCCTCACCGCCAGCCGAACCGGCCAGCTGGACGCCAGAGGGGGTCTCGGCCGGGGAAGGCACCCCTCACCGCCAGCCGGGCCGGGCGGCTGGACGCCAGAGGGGCTTTCGGCCGTGGAAGGCACCCCTCACTGCCAGCCGGACCGGCCAGCTGGACGCCAGAGGGGGTTTCGGCCGGGGAAGGGGCCGCTCGGAGCCAGCTGGACGGACTGCGGGTGGGCGGGTTAGGAGGGGAGGAGGGGGAGGTCTAGGCGGGAGGGGGTGGTCGGGGAGTGGGAAATGTCCTGAGTGGCGCGGAGCAGGGTGGTGGCAGAGGCTGCCGGCTCGCCGGAACCCGGGTTGCGGGCGTAGCGGGGGTGCGCACCCGAACTGACCTGGACGCTGATGCGATGTCCGGCCGCGAAACGGTGGAAGGTGGGCCACAGCGGCACCGGGACGTCGCGGAAACCGTCGGCGTCGGGGGCGGGATCGGTCGCGGAGGAGGCGATGCTGCCGATCCGGCGGATGCCGTCGCAGACTGTCATCGAGCGGCCGTCCGGGTGGACGTCGCAGAGCCGGACGAAGATGTCGGCACTCGGCGCCGACGACCGGAAGCGGATGTGCGCCACCGGCTCGCCGGCGACGGTCACCGCCGCGGGCAACGGCTCGCCCCGGAACACCGCCACGTCCGCCCGGCGCTCGTGGGCCGCGTTGTCCACCGGCCCCGAGTCCGGCTGCAGGCTGGGCCCTCCGACAGCCGGCGTCGGGTCGGCCGGATCGTAGACGTAGCTGGTCACGCCGCCCTCCGGCAGCGACGGCCCCGGGCCGCCACCCGACGGCAAGGGCGGTTCCAGCCCGCCACCCGACGGCAAGGGCGGTTCCAGCCCGCCACCCGGCGGCAGCGACGGTTCCCGCCCGCCACCCGACGGCAGTGACGGCCCCAGCCTGCCGCCCGGCTGCAGGTGGAACGGCGTGACGGTGGAACCCGGCGGCGGCCATGTGGCTAAGTCGTGCCACTGGTCTGCGCCGGTCAGGTAGGCGCGGACCGGTGCTGCGCGGGTCGATGGCGTTCTCAGGAACACCGAGCGCAGGAAGTCGGCTGTCTCGCTGATCGTCGGGGCGGCCATGCCGCGGGACACGTGGCCCCACGGGCCTACGGTCAGCCGCGGGGCACGACCGGACGCCGCGAGGTCAGCGTAGGTGCGGAGCTGCCACGGCAGAAAAATGTCGTACCAGCCGGTCATCATGGCAACAGGTGCGGTGACGTCGGGAACGGAGGTGGTGTGTGACTGCTGAGTCCAGTATTCGTCGGTGAGCCGCTCGTGCTTCAGCCAATCCTGATACCAGTGGATGCTGTGACCCGACGCCACGGTGTCTCCGGCGCTGAGCGGGAGCGCGCCGAAAGCCTTGCGCAGCTGGGGATCCGGGCGCAGGAACGCCAGCAGCAGGGGCAGCAGGTCGCGGCGGATCATCCGGTCCATCATCTGCGTCCAGCCGAGCGCGTTGCGCAGGGAGAACGCCGCGTTGTCCCAGGTGATCAGGCCGAAGTCGGGCATCGTCACCTGTAGGCACAGGGCGTCCGGCGCGATCGCGGGTTCCTCACACTGGAGCCGGCCGGCCACTGCCCACTGGGTGAAACCCATGTAGCTGGGGCCGAAGGTGGCCACGGCGCCGGTGCACCACGGCTGCGCGCGGACCCAGCGATGGGTGGCGATGCCGTCGCGCTGTTCGTCGACCTGCGGGGTGAAGACACCGCCCGAGCCCCAGGTGCCGCGGCAGCTCTGGAACAGCACCGGGAAACCCTCGCGGGCGAGCGCGCGGGCCTGGCCGGCGACAGGGCCACTTCTTCCGTACGGTCCGCGAATGACGATCGTCGGCATCCGCCGATCGATCTCCCCGGCCGGAGTGATCAGGTCGGCGAGCAGTTCGGTCCCGTCGTCCATCGGGACGCGCAGGTTCCTGCGGACCCGCACGTCGTGGGGGCCGGGAACCAGCCCTCTGATGGTCAGTGCCTGCAACCGGCGGGAGAGGTACTGCCTCAACGGCGCTCCTTCGAGAGCAGGGGCACGAGAGAACGGGAGGAAGAGCGCGATTGCCCGTACCAGAAAAATCAGTGACTCGAAGGATGATCGCCCAACAGCTTGGTCGCCAGGACCGCGGCCTGGGTCCGCCGTTCCAGCCCGAGTTTCGCCAGCAGGCTGGAGACGTAGTTCTTGACGGTCTTCTCGGCCAGGAACATCCGGCCGGCGATCTCCCGGTTGGTCAGGCCCTCGGCGACGAACTCCAGGATGCGCCGCTCCTGGTCGGTGAGCGACGCCAGTTCGCGCGGCTGCTCGACGCCGTTGCGGATGCGCTCGAGGACACGCTGGGTGACGGCCGGGTCGAGCAGCGACTGGCCGCCGGCGACACGCCGCACCGCGTCCACCAGGTCGGTGCCGCGGATCTGCTTCAGCACGTAGCCGGACGCGCCGGCCATGATCGCGGCGAAGAGCGCCTCGTCGTCCTCGTAGGACGTCAGGATGAGTCCCTTGATGGTCGAGTCGATGGCCCGCACGTCACGGCAGACGTCGATGCCGTTGCCGTCGGGCAGGCGGGCGTCGAGGACGGCGACGTCGGGGCGCAGCGCGGGGATGCGCCGGGCCGCTTCCTGGGCGGATCCGGACTCGCCGACCACCTCGATGTCGCCGCCCGCCTGGAGCAGGTCGTGAAGGCCCCGGCGGACGACCTCGTGGTCGTCGAGGAGAAAGACGCGGATCATGTCTCCTTTCTAGTACCGCGGGTCACGACGACCAAGGGCCGAAGGTCCCGGGTCGCTCCGCGGCGAAAGCCGATAGCCTCGACGCCGTGGCCGATTCGACTCCCTCGCTGGGCCTGAGCCCGCTGTCCCGGGTCCGTCTCGACGAGCTGCTGCAGGAGATGCAGAACCGGGTCGGCGACATCGTGACCAGCCGGGAGCGGTTGCGGGCCCTGCTGGACGCGGTGGTCGGCATCGGCACCGACCTCGACCTGCGCAGCACGCTCCAGCGGATCGTGGAGGCGGCGTGCGCCCTGGCCGGCGCGCGGTACGGCGCTCTCGGCGTGCTCGCCCCGGACCACGACAGCCTCTCCGACTTCGTCACGTATGGCATCGACCCGGTGGCGCACGCGAAGATCGGCGACCTGCCGCACGGGCGCGGTGTGCTGGGCCTGCTGATCACCGATCCGCGGCCGGTCCGGCTGCCGGACATCACCAGGCACCCGGACTCGTACGGGTTCCCGCCCAACCACCCGCCGATGCACAGTTTCCTCGGTGTCCCGGTGCGCACCCGCGACCACATCTTCGGCAACCTCTACCTGGCGGAGAAGAAGGGTGCCTCGCAGTTCAGTGAGGACGACGAGGAGATCGTGGTGGCGCTGGCCGCCGCCGCGGGTGTCGCCATCGACAACGCACGGCTGTACGAGCTGGCCCAGCGGCGGCAACGGTGGCTCGCGGCGGCCGCTGAGATCACGAGTGTGCTGGTGGGGACGGTACGGCGTACCGAGGCCCTGCGCCTGATCGCCCGCCGCGCCCGCGAACTGGCCGAGGCCGAGCTGGTGCTGGTGCTGCTCCACGAGGAGGAGAACGCCCGCTACCGGATCGAGGTGTCCGAGGGCGCCGATCTCAGCGGGGTGCTGCCCGCCGGCTCGTTCGGCGCCGAGCCGATGCGCCTCGTCGAGGACCTGCGCTCCGCCGCCGAGTGGCCGTGCCCGGTCCCGGCCGGTCCCGCTCTCGTCGCCACCCTCGCCGGCGCCGGCGCACCGCAGGGTGTGCTGATCGTCAGCCGGCCGGCCAGCACCGACGATGCCGCGCTGCTCTCCACGTTCGCCGGCCAGGCCGCGCTCGCCCTGCGGGGCGCCCGCGCCCAGGAGGAACGGGAGCTGCTGGCGGTTCTGGAGGACCGCGAGCGGATCGCCCGCGACCTGCACGACGTGGTGATCCAGCGGCTGTTCGCCACCGGCATGCAGTTGCAGAGCGCCGCCGCTCCGGCCGGCACCCGGCCCGAGGTGGTCAAGCGGATCAACGCGGCCGTCGACGACCTGGACGCCACGATCCGCGACATCCGCCGGTCGATCTTCGAGCTGCGGGCGCCGGTGGGTGCGACGTTGCGGACGGAGTTGCGCGACACCTGCGACGCGGCCCTGGACACCCTCGGGTTCCGCCCGACCCTGGAGACCTCCGGCCCGGTGGAGAGTGCCGTGCCGGACGACATCGTGCCCGAGCTGGTCGCGGTGCTGCGCGAGGCACTGTCCAACGTCGCCCGGCACGCGCGGGCCCACAGTGTCCGGGTCTCGGTGCGCACCGAGGGCGGCGACGTGGTCCTGCAGGTCGACGACGACGGGGTCGGCATCGACCCGGCCCTGGCCCGGGGCGGTGTGCTCAACATGGGCGAACGGGCTGTCGACCTGGGTGGCGCGTTCGAGGTGGGCCCCCGCCCGGACGGCACCGGCACCCTGGTGATGTGGCGGGTGCCGCTGAGCGGCTGAGCGGGACTTTCGGCCCTTATCGGCGGGGTCCCGCCGGGGGCACGGTGGGGAGAACACCGGAAGGGAGAACCGCCGTGACCCGCTACGACGAGTCCGACCTGCGGCGCGCCGCCGCGGCCGGCATCCAGGCCCCGTCGATGCACAACAGCCAGCCGTGGGCGTTCCGCCTGCGCGACGGCGCGATCGAGGTGCTGGCGGACCCGTCCCGGCAGCTCGCCGTCGCCGACGGAGGCGGTGGCTGGGCCATGCGGCTGGCCTGCGGCTCGGCCACCTTCAACGCCCGTCTGGCGCTGGCCTGGTCGGGTACGCCGGCCGAGGTGAGGCTGCTCCCGGACCCCGAGCAGCCCGAGGTGATCGCCCGGCTCACCGCGACCAGACACCGGCCGCCGACGTACGCCGAACGCGATCTCCACGCCGCGATCGAGCGCCGCTCCAGCCACCGTGACCCGTTCTGGCCCGACCCGGTTCCCGCCGAGATCCGGGTACGCCTGATCGAGGCCGCCCGCACCGAGTACGCCTGGCTCGACCTCCTGGTCGGGATGACCGCCCTGACCGGCTTCTCGGAGATCGCGCACAGCGCCGACCGGGTGCTCCGCCGCGACACGCGTTACCAGTCCGAGCTGGTCACCTGGACCGATACCGACTCGGCGCAGGACGGCATCCCGGTGGTGGCCGCCGCGACCGTCGGCGAGCCGCAGGACCTGATCCCGCAGCGCAACTTCGGCAACCGCCACCGCCCGGCCGGCCGCGACTACGAGCCGGAGCCCCTGGTCGGCATCCTCGGCACTGCTGGTGACCGCAGGCTCGACCAGGTGACGGCCGGCCAGGCGCTGCAGCACGTCCTGCTCCGCGCCACCGACGCCGGCCTGGCCAGCTCGATGATCTCCCAGCCGATCGAGGTGCCGGCGGCCCGCGACCAGCTGCGTCGCTCACTGGGCCGGAGCGGCTTCCCGCAGATCGCCTTCCGGATCGGGTACGGCCGATCCGGTCACCCGTCACCCCGCCGCGACGTCGACGCTGTTATCAGGTAGCTGCCAGTAATGTGCAATTGCCCATGACGCCGAATATGCTGGCGACAGAGGCCGCCTCGGCCTTGTGCGCGTTCGGCGGGATGGTGTCATGAGCAGCCCACTTCACCTGGACCGGGACAGCCCGGTGCACCGGCTCGCCCCCGAGGTGAAGATCGTCTCGACGATCCTGTTCACCGTCGTCGTGGTGGTGACCCCCCGGACAGCGTTCCTGGCGTTCGCCGGTTATGCCGCGCTGCTCGCCGTGGTCGCCCTGATCGCCCGGGTGCCGGCCGGCTGGCTCGCCAAGCGGGCCACCATCGAGTTGCCGTTCGTGCTGCTCGCGATCGCCCTGCCGCTGGCCGGCCACGGCGAGCGGGTGGAGTGGCTGGGCCTGTCGCTGTCGGTGGACGGGCTCTACGGCGCGTGGAACATCTTCGCGAAAGGCACGCTCGGCGTCGTCGCCTCGCTGCTGCTCGCCGCGAGCACCACCATGCGCGACCTGATCCTCGGCCTGGACCGGCTGCGCTGCCCCGAGGTGTTCACCCAGATCGCCACGTTCATGCTCCGCTACATCGACGTGCTCGCCGACGACGCCCGGCGGATGCGGATCGCCCGCCTCTCCCGCGGTTACGACCCGCGGTTCCTCTGGCAGGCGAAGGCGTTCGCGGTCGGCATCGGGTCGCTCTTCCTGCGCTCCTACGAGCGCGGCGAGCGGGTCTACCTGGCCATGCTGTCCCGCGGCTACAGCGGCCGGCTCCCCCAGCCGGAGACCGGCCCGGCACCCGCACGCGAGTGGGCCGTCTCCGCCGCACTGCCGGTCGCCTCCGCCGGAATCGCCGTCGCAGCCCTGGTCCTAGCATGATCAGCATGACGCCGGCTCTGAAGATCAGCGGTCTCAGCTTCTCCTACCCGGACGGGCGTGAGGCACTGCGCGGCGTCGACCTGACCCTCGCGCCGGGCGAGCGTGTCGCCCTCCTCGGCCCGAACGGCGCCGGCAAGACCACCCTCGTCCTGCACCTCAACGGCATCCTGCACGGCGGGTCCGGGAGCGTGGAGATCTCCGGACTGCCGGTCACGCCCGGCGACCGCCAGGCGATCACCGAGATCCGCCGCCGGGTCGGCGTCGTCTTCCAAGACCCTGACGACCAGCTCTTCATGCCTTCGGTCGCGGAGGACGTCGCTTTCGGCCCGCAAAATCTGGGTGTACGGGGAGACGAGCTCACCGCCCGTGTCGACGAAGCCCTGGCAGCGGTCGGCATGTCCGAGCACCGCGACCAGGTTCCGCACCACCTGTCGTTCGGCCAGCGCCGGCGGGTCGCGGTGGCGACAGTCCTGGCGATGCGCCCCGAGATCCTCGTCCTCGACGAACCGTCCTCCAACCTGGACCCGGCGAGCCGCCGCGAACTCGCCGAGATCATCGAATCCCTGCCGGTGACGGTCCTGATGGTCACCCACGATCTCCCCTACGCGCTGGAGCTCTGTCCGCGCTCGGTGATCCTGGACGCCGGCCGCATCGAGGCGGACGGGCCGACGGGGTCGCTGCTGGCCGACCGTGAGCTGATGCGCGGCCACCGCCTTGAGCTGCCGTTCGGCTTCAACCCCTCAACCACCAGTCGCTGATCGTCCGGCGGTCAGTCGATCTTGGGAGTGGCGCGCATACCCACGTAGCAGACCCGGGTGCCGTTCGTGAGGGTCGCGAAGACCACCGGCATGTAGTCCTCGCTGAACGACGGGCCCGCACCGGAGGCGGCGAAGACCGTCTCGGTGACCGGCTCCAGGTCCATCTCCAGGGGCGGCGACAGGTCCGCCATGTCGTCGACGAACTCGTACCGTATGTGGGGCTCGCCGTCGCCGTTGCGGGAGACGGTGATGACGACGCCCTCCCGCCGGTAGGTTCCGAGAAGCGGCTCCAGGTCGATCGCGGGCGGTACGGGCGCCGGGGCGAACGGTGCGGGCATGGTGACGCCGGCGAGTTCAGCGAGCAGGTCCCGGAACAGGTCGGCGTACAGCAGGCGGGCCGCGCCACCGTTGGTCAGCAGGGCCACGGCGACGTTCGCGTCCGGTACGACCCGCAGGTAGGCGTACTGGCCGATGGCGGCGCCGTCGTGGCCGTAACCGCTGATGCCGTTCCAGTCGTACAGCGTCCAGCCCAGCCCCCACCCGTCAGCGCTGACGGTCCACTTGTCGGGCACGTCCGCCTCGCGGTGCTTCATGGCGGCGACAGCGCCGGCGGGAAGGACGCGGGTGCCGTCGGGCGCAAGTCCCCCGTCGAGGTGCATCCGGGCGAAGCGGGCCATGTCGCCGGCGGAGACGATCACCCGGCCCGCCGGGCCCATCGACCGGGGCATCGCGTCCCAGAACGGGGCCGGTTCGGGCCAGGTGCCGGGCTCGCCCAGATGGCTCATCGCGACCGGGAAGCGCAGGGCCTCCTCCGGCAGCGTCACCGAGCGTTCCAGTCCGAGCGGCTCGAACAGCAGGCTCTTCAGAGCCTGGTCCCAGGTGAGGCCGGTGACTGTTTCGATGATGCGGCCCAGCACGATGTAGCCGAGACCGCCGTACGAGATCGCCGTGCCGGGCGGGCAGTCCAGGCCCACCCGCCGGGCGGCTTCGACGTACCGGGCGAGGCAGTCGTCGCCCCGGCCGCCGTCGAAGTTGAAGTCGTTGGTCACGCCGCCGGTGTGGGACAGCAGCTGCCGGATGGTGATCGTCCGGGTGGCCCCGGGGTCGGGGGTGGCGAACTCCGGCAGCACCTCGACGACCGGTGCGTGCAGGTCCAGCTTTCCCTCGCTCGCCAGCCGCATGATCAGCGTGGCGGTGTAGACCTTGGCGATCGAGCCGGACAGGAACACCGAGTCCGGGGTCACCGCCACACCGGTGCCGCGGTGCAGCACACCGGTGGCCAGCTCGTGGACCTGCCCGCCGGCCACCACGGCCAGGCTCGCGCCGGGGACATGATGGGCGGCGCGCAGTTCATCAAGCCGCTGCTGCCAGCGGCCGGCGTCGAAACTGCGGCCCTCGGTGGTGGGACTCAGGGTGTGGGTCATCGTGTTTCCTTTCGATCGACCAGGTGCCGGGAAATGGACATCGGGACAGGGGAGGTCACCCGGCGCGCGCGGCGGTCGCGGGTATCGGCATCGGCGTTCCGGTTCGCTCGCGCAGCACGATCAGGGCCACGGCGGCAGCGGCCAGAACCCCCGCGGCGCTGATCGTGAAGGCGGACGACATCGCCGTGGTGAAGGCGTGCCGGGCGGTGTCCGCCAGGGCGGCGTCGCCGGTTCGCCCGGCCACCGCCAGTGCGTCACCGATGGACCGGGCGGCCCCGGCGGGGGCCGAGGCGGACATGGTGCTGGTGAAGGCGCTGGAAACGATGCTGCCCAGGACGGCCACGCCGAGCGCGGCGCCGGCCTGCTGGACGGTGTCGTTCAGAGCGGATCCGGCTCCGGCGTGCTCAGCGGGGATGGTGCCCATCAGCGCGGAGACGGCCGCCGGCATGGCCAGTCCGCCGCCCGCGCCGAGCAGGAACAGGCCGGCGGCCGGCTGGACGAACCCGGAGCCGGACGACAGGGCCGCCAGCACGCCGAATCCCGCGGCCATCGTGGTCAGCCCGGCGGCGATCAGCGTCCGGTGGCCGATCCCGGAGGCGACGGTGGCGCCGAGGGTGTTGAAGGCGAGCGAGGCGACCGCCATCGGGAGGAAGGCCAGGCCGGCCTGCGTGGGTGTGAAGCCGAGGACGTACTGCAGGTACTGGGTGAGGATGAGCAGCAGCCCGCCGTTGCCGATCTGCACCAGGGCCAGCGAGACACTGCCACCGCTGAACGCGCGCCGGCGGAAGAGGCGGATCGGCACCATCGGGTACGGCGTGTGCAGCTCCCAGGCGACGAAGCCGCCCAGCGCGAGGATCGCCGTCGTCAGCGCCGGCCAGGAAACGCCGTGCGGCAACTCGACGAACGTCCAAACCAGAGCGGTCATGCCGATCATCGACAGCACCGCGCCGAGCGGGTCCAGCCGGCTCGCGGGGCCCCGGGACTCGGGCATCAGGACGCATGCCGCGACGATCGCCACGGCGGCCACCGGGACGTTGATCAGGAAGACCGCGCCCCAGTGGAATCAGCCATCGGCGTGCGGGTTTCAGTGTCATCGAAGCTCCTTGCGAACGACGTCTCGCGGACGACCGGCGACAGCGTGGTCAGGCGCGGGAGCGGACCGAACGCGCGGCGGTCCCCGAATCCCTAACTGAACGGCACGTGTCGTGCCGTTCGACGCACAACAGTCTGAACGGAGCGAACGAGGATTGTCAACGGCACGTGCCGTGCCGTTAGAGTGTCGGCATGAGCAGCGACCGCCTCACCAGATCCGCCGACCGAACCCAGGCGATCATGCGCACCACCCTGGAGCTGGCGGAGGAGGTCGGCTACGCCAAACTGAGCATCGAGGCGGTCGCGGCCCGCACCGGCGTCGGCAAACACACGATCTACCGCCGCTGGCCGTCCAAGGGCGCCCTGTTCCTCGACGCGGTGCTCACGCCTAGCGAGCCCGGACTCGACTATCCCGACACCGGCGACATCGTGGCCGACCTGCGCCGGCAGATCTGCGCCGCCGTCGACCTGCTGGGCCGGCCGCCACTGCGGCACCTCTACCAGGCCCTGGTGGGCGAGGCCCAGCACAATCCCGACGTCGCCGCGGCGCTCAACGAGCGCTTCATCCGCCCGCAGGCGGAGCGGACCGTCGCCCGGCTGAGGAGAGCCCGGGACCAGGGGCAGCTCGCCCCCGGCTTCGACCTGGAGATCGCCATGGACATCCTGTCCGGCCCGCTGTATTTCCGGCTGCTCATCACGCAGGAGCCGCTGACCCACGAGTATGTCGAGCGCGTCCTGGACGTGCTCCTCGCCGGTATGCGACCACGACCGTAGGCCGCGGACAGCAGGACTCCCCGCGCTCGGCGGCGAGCGCGGGGAGTTCATT
Source organism: Actinoplanes sp. GCM10030250 (assembly GCF_042666575.1). NCBI lineage: Bacteria > Bacillati > Actinomycetota > Actinomycetes > Micromonosporales > Micromonosporaceae > Actinoplanes > Actinoplanes sp. GCM10030250. The sequence goes on from NZ_JBHTDO010000035.1 coordinate 68,790, forward strand.
CGCGCGGAGAGTTCGTTGCGCGCCGGGGAGTTCGTTGCGCGGGCGTTAGGCGGCCTGGCTCAGCTCCGCCGGCACTCCGTTCGCGAGGGCCTGCCAGGTGTACAGCCCGACGACCCCGTCCGCCTCGACGCCGCGCACCCGCCTTTGGAAGGCACGCACCGCCCGCTCCGTCTCCGGCCCGAACTCCCCGTCGGCCTCGATGCCGATCTCGTGCTGGATGCCGCGGACCGCACTGCCCCGCTCCCCCGGCCGCACCTCGACGATCAGCGCCTGCCACGTCTCCGGGCCGACCACGCCGTCCTCGGGAAGGTCCTTCGTCCGCTGATATGCGCGGACCGCGTCACCGGTCTGGGCGCCGAATACGCCGTCGACAGTCACCGTGTGGCCGTGGGCCAGCAACAGGTACTGCAGGGTCGTGACGGAGTGGTCTTTCGCGCCCTGCCGGGTCATCGGCCAAGGGTTGAGCGTCGCGGCCATGTGGGGGTGCCCCTTCCTCATCGTCGAGCGACGGGTGTGTGCTTCACTCACTTTCTCGCCCCGAGCCGTTGATTGAAAGGGTGAGACAGGTCTCCGCAGCAGATTCGTCAGAAACGATTTCGGCGTATCGACCGATTCGCACCCGTCAACTCGTGTTCACCCGCGCGAATCTGTTGATTCATGCGCGGAAACAGCGGAACCGCGCAGCCACGCGCATGGCGCAGTGGTAAATCGCACGAGCCTGCGCCCCGAAACCGCCGGAGCCCGGCATCACAAAACCGCACGAGCCCGGCACCTCCGTGGCGCCGGGCTCGTGATCGGGCGAACGTCAGTGTTCGGCCCAGTCTCCGAGAGACCAGTCCCGCACCTCGGGCATGTCCTCGAGGTGCTCGACGACGTACTTCTCGTGCTTCTCCAGCTGCGCCTCGCACCACGCCTTCACCTCGGTGGCGCCGACCGGCAGCCGCCTGGCGTTGTTGATCGCGTCCATCACCAGGTGATAGCGCGACGCCCGGTTGCGCACCGTCATGTCGAACGGGGTGGTCGTGGTGCCCTGCTCGATGAAGCCGCGGACCCGGAACCGGTCGGCGTCGGGCCGGCCGTGCACCAGCTGGTGGATGGCGCCCGGGTAGCCGTGGAACGAGAAGACCACGTCGACGGAGTCGGTGAACAGTTCGCGGAACATGGTCTCGCTCATGCCGTGCGGGTGGTCCTTCGGCCGCGGCAGGGTCATCAGGTTCACCACGTTGACCACGCGGACCTTCAGCTGCGGCAGCTTCTCCATCAGGATTCGGGCGGCCGCCACGGTCTCCATCGTCACCACGTCGCCGGCGCAGGCCAGGACGATGTCCGGATCGCGCTCGCCGTCGTCGGTGCCGGCCCACTCCCAGACACCCGCGCCCTTCCTGCAGTGCTCGATGGCTTGGTCCATGTCGAGCCACTGGAGCTGGGGCTGCTTGTCGATGACGATCAGGTTGATGTACGACTTCGACCGGAAGCAGTGGTCCGCGACCGAGAGCAGGGTGTTGGCGTCCGGCGGCAGGTAGACCCGGGCGATGTCGCCGCGCTGGGTCAGCACCACCTGGATCAAGCCGGGGCCCTGGTGTGAGAAGCCGTTGTGGTCGTTGCGCCACGCGGTGGAGGTGAGCAGCACGTTGAGGCTGGGCACCTTGGCTCGCCACGGCAGGTGTTGCGCCTCCTGGAGCCACTTGCCGTGCTGCACCGTCTGCGACGCGCTGACCATGGCGAACGCCTCGTAGGTGGCGAACATGCCGTGCCGGCCGGTGAGGTTGTAACCCTCCAGCCAGCCGTGGCAGTTGTGCTCGGAGAGCACCTCCATGACCCGGCCGTCACGGCTCAGCTTCACGTCGTCGTCGTTCGTCCTCTCCATGAACGCCCGGTCGGAGACCTCGAAGACGGCACCGAGCCGGTTGCTGTTGGTCTCGTCCGGGCAGAAGAGCCGGAACCGGTCGCCGTTGCGCTGGTAGATGTCGCGCATCATCTCGCCGAGCTTGCGGGTCGACTCGGCGTGGATCTGCGCGGGCTGCTTCACGTCGACCGCGTAGTCGCGGAAGTCGGGCAGGTCGAGGTCGCGGGTGAGCAGGCCGCCGTTGGCGTGCGGGGTCGCGCTCATCCGCAGGTCGCCGTCGGGTGACGCGTCACGGATCCGGGCGACCGGCGCGCCGGTCGCGTCGAAGAGCTCTTCCGGCCGGTACGACCGGAGCCACTTCTCCAGCTCACGCAGGTGATCCTCGTTGTCCTTGACGCCGGAGAGCGGAACCTGGTGCGAGCGCCACGTGCCGGTCACCGTGATGCCGTCGATCTTGTCCGGGCCGGTCCAGCCCTTGGGCGTACGCATGACGATCAACGGCCAGTGCGGACGCTCACCGTTCCAGTTCCCGCTGCGTGCGGCGATCTGGATCGCCCTGATCTTTCCCCACGCCTCGGCCAGCACCGCGGCGAAGCGGTGATGCATGCCCGGCAGGTCCTCGCCCTCGATCTCCAGGACGTCGTAGCCGTGGCCCTCGAGGAGCTTGCGGACCTCGGCCGGGTCCTTGCGGGCCAGCACGGTCGGTCCGGCGATCTTGGCGCCGTTGAGGTGCAGGATCGGCAGCACCGCGCCGTCGTGCTGTGGGTTGATGAACGAGACACCCTTCCAGGAGCCCTCCAGGGGGCCGGTCTCGGCCTCACCGTCACCGACCACCGCGATGGCGAGCAGGTCCGGGTTGTCCATCACCGCGCCGAACGCGTGGACCAGCACGTACCCGAGTTCGCCGCCCTCGTGGATCGAGCCGGGCGTGGTCACCGACACGTGGCTCGGGATGCCGCCGGGTGAGGAGAACTGCCGGAACAGCCGCAGCAGGCCGCCCTCGTCGAGGCTGACCTTCGGGTAGACCTCGGAGTACGTGCCCTCCAGGTAACCGGCGGCGACCAGCGCGGGGCCGCCGTGACCCGGCCCGGCGAGGTAGATCGCCTGCTGGCCGGTGGTCTTGATGAGGCGGGACACGTGCGCGTAGACGAACGACAGGCCCGGGCTGGTGCCCCAGTGCCCGAGCAGGCGCGGCTTGATGTGCTCCGGCTTGAGCGGCTCCCGCAGCAGCGGGTTGCCCTGCAGGTAGATCTGGCCGACGGTCAGGTAGTTGTTCGCCCGCCACCAGGCGTCGAGGCCGGCCACCTCGCTGTCGTCCGGAGCCGCGAGCCTCCGGACGAGCTCCTGGTCGAATGCGGCGGCCTTGTCCGAAACGGCGGTCACTTTGTCATTCCTCTCGAAGAATGTCGAGTTCCTGACTGGTCAAGGTCAACGTATCGGCCGCACCACGGCATGACACGGGCCTAAAGACCCCACCGGACGGGACGTTACCCGGATCCGCCGGCTTTACGAGTCCTCCTTGGGGAATGACGGTGACCGGCGGCCCGATCGGGGCCGCCGGTCACCTAATGGGACGAAACCTAGCCCAGGGTGAGGGCGCAGCTGTCCTGGTCGGCGCTCAAGCCGGTGATCTCGGAGCCGACCTGCACCCGCCACGGCAGCGCCTCGCCGCTGCGCCCGATCCGCACCGTGGAGCCCTCACGCACCACCGTGAACACGCTGTCGGAGCCGGCCGGGCCGGGCACCACGACAGCCGTCCGGCCCTCGGCGGGTTCGAACAGGCGCAGGGTGACGCCGTCGCGGTAGTCGTAGTCGGGTTTGTCCTGCCGCGCGCCCACCGGGATCACCGCACCCGGCCGGACCAGCAGCGGCACGCTGTCGAAGCCGTGCGTCTCCCGGATCCAGGCCGGTCCTTCGACGGACTCCCCGGTGAGGTACTTCGTCCACCGGCCGGCGGGCACGTAGTAGGAGACGTCCCCGGCGGCGCTGAACACCGGTGCGACCAGGAGGTCGCCGCCGAGCAGGTACTGCCGGTCCAGGTGGGTGACGGCCGGGTCGCCGGGGAACGCGAGCGCCATCGGGCGCATGACCGGGAGGCCGTCCAGGTGGGCTTCGCGGGCGGCACCGAAGAGGTACGGCATGAGCCGGTACTTGAGGTGCGTGAACGACCGCAGCACGTCCACGGCCTCCTCGTCGAAGTTCCACGGCACCCGGTACGAGCTGCTGCCGTGCAACCTGCTGTGCGAGCTGAGCATCCCGAACGCGATCCACCGCTTGAACACCGCCGGATCCGGCATGCCCTCGAAGCCGCCGATGTCGTGGCTCCAGAAGCCGAAGCCGGACGACATCAGCGACAGGCCGCCGCGCAGGCTCTCGGCCATCGACTCGAACGTGCTGGAGTTGTCGCCGCCCCAGTGCACCGGGAACTGCTGCCCGCCGACGGTGGCCGACCGGGCGAACAGGACCGCCTCCCCCTCGCCGCGCACCTCCCTGAGCACGTCGAAGACGACCTGGTTGTAGATCTGCGTGTAGTAGTTGTGCATCCGCTCGGGATCCGAGCCGTCGTGCCACACGACATCGGTCGGTACGCGCTCGCCGAAGTCGGACTTGAACGCGTCGACACCCATCTCGGCCAGCACCCGCAGCTTCCCGGCGTACCACTCGCGGGCGTCCGGGTTGGTGAAGTCGACGAGCCCCATGCCGGCCTGCCACAGGTCCCACTGGAAGACGTCGCCGTTCGCCTTGCGTACCAGATAGCCGTTCGCCCTGGCCTCGGCGAACAGCGCCGACCGCTGCGCGATGTACGGGTTGATCCACAGGCAGACCCGCAGTCCCCGGTCGGCCAGGCGCTTGAGCATGCCGGCCGGGTCCGGGAAGACGCGGGTGTCCCACTCGAAGTCGCACCAGGAGAACTCGCGCATCCAGAACGTGTCGAAGTGGAACACGCTGAGCGGCAGGTCCCGGTCCGCCATCCCGCCGATGAACTTGTTCACCGTCTCCTCGTCGTAGGAGGTGGTGAACGAGGTGGTCAGCCAGAGGCCGAACGACCACGCGGGCGGCAGCGCGGGCCGCCCGGTCAGCGCGGTGTACTTGCGGATCACCTCGGCCGGGGTGGGGCCGTAGATGACCAGGTAGGAGAGGCTCTGCCCGGCGACGCTGAACTGGGTACGCGACACCATCTCGGAGGCGACCTCGAAGGACACCTTGCCGGGATGGTCGACGAGGACGCCGTACCCGCCGTTGGTGAAGTAGAACGGGACGTTCTTGTACGCCTGCTCGCTGCTGGTCCCGCCGTCCTCGTTCCAGATGTCGATGCTCTGGCCGTTCTTGACCAGCGGGCCGAACCGCTCGCCGAGCCCGTAGACCGCCTCGCCAACACCGAGGTCGAGCTGCTCGTGGACGTAGTGCCCGCCGTCCTGCGTGTCGACGACGCCCATGCCCTTCCACCCGCTGCCGGTGATCCGGCGGCCGCCGGCGAGGAAGTCGAGTCCCCACACCTCCCCGGCCGTGAACTTCGCGGTCAGCGCTCCGGAGGTCAGTGACAGGTCGTCCACCGCGGCGTCCACCGGCTGCTCGGCGATGGCGAACGCGGGGGTGCGCGGCTCCTCGCCCTGGAAGTGCTCGACGGTGACCCGGATGACGTCCGGTGCCGGCGCCGTGCAGGTGACCGTGATCAGCGGTGCGTTCAGCGTGTCACCGCGGTGGTGGACCGGCCGGGTCGCGGCGTAGACGGTCAGCGAGTCCGGTCCCACCGTGCTGTCCTGCAGGTGCGCTGGGTGCAGCACGGTGAGGCCGGTGCGCTTACGCCAGTAGCCGTCGGTGAACTTCATAGGGGTCCTTTACTGAAGCTGGATCACTTGATGGCGCCGGCGGCGATGCCGCGGGTAAGGGTCCGCTGGAAAATGAGGAAGAAGATCATCGCGGGGAGGATGCCGATCAGGGCCGAGGCGCTGGTGGTGGTGGCGTCCATCAGCCGGTCTCCCTGGAGGACGCCGAGGGCCACCGGGACGGTCTGGTTGTCGTTGGAGATCAGGAAGACCAGCGGCAGGAAGAACTCGTTCCACGTCCAGATGAAGAAGAACGTGAAGAGGACCCCGAGGGTCGGCATGCTGACCGGGACGACCACCCGCCACAGGGTGAGCCACTTGCCTGCGCCGTCGACCGAGGCGGCGTCCAGCAGCTCGCGCGGGAACTCGCTGTAGACCGAGGTGAGCAGATAGGTGCCGAACGCGCTCTGGATGACCGTGAAGATGATGATGATCGCGAGCAGGCTGTCGTAGAGGCCCATCTCCTTGGAGATGTAGTACAGCGGGTAGACCAGCACCTCCTGCGGCAGCAGGTTCGCCACCAGGAAGAACACCAGGAACCAGATGCGGCCCTTCACCCGGCCGATGCCGAGGGCGTACGCGTTGAGGATCGACAGCACCACGCCGAGGACGGCCACCGTCAGGCTGGTGATGAAGCTGTTGAGCAGCTTCTGGCCGAAGTCGACACGGTTCCAGAAGTCGACGATGCCGTCCCAGTAGAGGCTCGTCGGGATCGAGAGCGGGCCGTTGCCGGCGTACTCGGCCGGGCTCTTCACCGCGTTGAGCGCGACGACGAGCAGCGGCCCGACCAGCAGGAGCAGCAGCACGAGCAGCCCGAAGAGCACGAAGAACCGGACCGGGTTGCGGTGCCGGAGCGCCTTGGGCGCCTCGCCTGATGGAGCCTTCGCCGGAGACGAAACAGCCGTGACGGTCATGAGTTCCGTGCCTTCATGGTCATGCCCTCCTGGCCCTCGCCTGCGAGGCCGTCGGGCGGTGCGGCTGGGTGCCGCTCGGTGCAGTCCGTCATGACTCCTCCGCACGGTGCTGCATGCGCAGGAAGACGAACGCGAGCACGACGATCAACACGGTGAGGACGGTAGAGATCGCCGACCCGTACCCGACCTGGGCCTTTTCGAAGAAGTTGCGGTAGGCGAAGTAGGACGGTACGAGCGTCGCGTTGCTCGGGCCGCCGCCGGTCAGCACGAAGACCTGCCCGAAGATCTTGAGCGCGGCGATCGTCGTGGTGATCAGCACGACGTAGAACTCCGGCCGGATCATGTAGACCGTGATCTTGCGGAACCGCTGCCACCAGGTGGCGCCGTCCAGGTCGGCCGCCTCGTAGATCGAGGGATCGATGCGCTGCAGGCCGGACATGAACATGACGATCGGGTAGCCGAGCTGGAACCAGATCATCACGGCCATCACGCTGTAGAGCGCGTAGTCCGGGTCACCCAGCCAGTTCTTGGCGAGCCCGCCGAGGCCGATCGTCTCGAGGATCCGGTTCAGCGCGCCGTAGCTGGGATGCAGGATCCAGCTCCACACGATGCCGGTGACCGCGACCGGGATGACCTGCGGCAGGTAGTAGCCGGAGCGGAAGAAGCCGGCCCAGCGGTCGCTGAACTTCTTGGCGACGTAGTCGAACAGCACCGCCGCCAGCACGAGACCCAGCAGCGTGGGTATCACCGCCATCGCGAGGATGAGCAGCAGGATGTTGCCGAACGACTGCCAGAACAGCTCGTCGGCGAAGAGCCGGGTGTAGTTGTCGAAGCCGACCCAGCGCGGGTCACCCACGCCGGTCCACTTGGTGAAGCTGACGTAGACCGTCATGACCAGCGGCACGATGATCACCGCGACCGAGGCGAGAACTCCTGGAATCAGGTAGACCGCGTAGCCGCGGCGTTTCACATTGGTGCCGGCCATGCCGGTCCCCTTTCCCCGCGAGGCGGGCGGCGGGTCGCCCCGCCGCCCGCGCGTCGCCTATTTGCCCAGGTCAGCCAGGTTCTCTTCGTACGGCTTGGCGATCTCACCGAGGAACGCGTCGGGGGTCTTCGAGCCGTTGATCAGGCCCTGGACACCGGAGACGAGGACGTCGTAGTAACCGGGTGCCGGCCAGTCCGGGTAGAACGCCAGCCCGTCACCCGTGGAGATCTTGTTGAAGGTCTCGACGAGCTCCTTGTTCTTCGGGTCGGTGATCTGCGACGGGTCGGCCGCGACGGGAACACCACCGCTGTTACCGAGCAGGGCCTGGACCTCGGGCGACATGGTGATGTCGATGAAGTCGTACGCGAGAGCCTTGGCCTTGCTCTTCTCCGGCACCACCCAGAGGTTGCCGCTGGAGCCGGGGTGCAGGGTGTTGCCGGGGAAGAGGAACGTGCCCCACTCGAAGTCCTTGATCTCGCTGGCGAACCGGCCGTACCACCAGCTGCCGGAGATCAGGATCGGGAACTTGCCCTGGGTGAACGAGACACCCATGTCCTCGGCCTTGATGCCCGCCGAGTCCTTGCTGATGTAGCCCTTCGACACCCAGTCGGCGAAGGTCTGCGCGCCGTAGCTGAGCTGCGGGCCCTTGAAGTCGACCTTGTTCTTGTAGAGCTGGTAGTCGTCGACGAACGCCCGGTCGCTCTTGGAGAGCGCCAGCTCGTAGAAGATCTGCTGGGCCGGGTACTCGGCGCCACCGACGGCGAGCGGGGTGACCTTGTTCTGGACGAAGGTGTCCATCACCTTGGTGAACTCGTCGAGCGAGGTCGGTACGGCGAGCTTGTACTTGTCGAAGAGGGCCTTGTTGTAATAGACCGTGACGAACTCGCCGTAGTTGGGCACGCCGTAGAAGTTGCCGCTGCCCATGATGCCGTCCTCGTCGTACCGCGAGGTCGTTTGGAGGCTGGGGCTGAGCTTCTTGTCCCACCCGCGCGAGGTCATCTCGGCGGAGATGTCGGTCAGCAGGCCCTGCTTGGAGAGCAGGCCGGCGGTGGCGTTGCCCTTGTTGTACTCCATGATGTCCGGGGCGCTGTCCGAGTTGAGGATCATCTGGGCGTTCTGCTGGATCTGCTCGAAGCCCTTCTCCTCGAACTTCACCTCGACGCCGGGGTGGCTCGCCTTGAACAGCTCGATCGCCTTGGTCCAGGCGATGCCCATGGCGCTCGTCGGGCCCTCGTAGTGCCACAGGGTCAGTGACTTGGCGTCGGCGCCCTCGTCGGCGCTGTCGTCGCCGCCGCACGCGGTCAGGCCGAGGGACGCCGCCAGGAGCAGCGCACCGGCCACCAAGCCGGGTCGTGATCGGAACATGCCGTCCTCCCAGGGGGACTGGAAACAGGTCAAAGCCGGCGGCGCGATCGTCGAAGCGTTTCGACAATCTTGCTGCGACAAGTGCTGTCGAAGCGCTTCGACGATGTGCCTTGCCGAGAAACTATGGAACGAGCGCCATTCGTGTCAACGGTGTGACGGAGAGATTTCCCGGCAGCTGTCCCGCTCGACCAGGCTCGGCTCGAGCAGACGGGTGTACTCCACGCGGCGGCCGTCCAGCAGCCGCATCGCGGTCTCCACCGCCAGCGTGCCGACGTCGTGCGCCGGGATGTCGATCGAGGTGAGGTTGACCGGCATCGAGATCGCCACGTCCCGCGGGCAGACGGCGACGATCGAGATGTCCTGCGGCACCCGCCGGCCGGTTGCCTGCAGCAGGTCCAGCAGCGGCCGCAGCGCCTCCTCGTTGTGCACGACCAGCGCGGTCATCCCCGCCAGCTCGGCGTCCAGGTCGGCCAGGCAGGCACGCGCCCCCTCGGCACCGGGCTCGCACGGGTGCGTGACAGTACGCAGGTCCAGCTCGGCCGAGGCCTCCAGGAACCCGGTGAGGAACCGGTCCGCGTACGTCGTCTGCCGCCGGTAGACGGCGGGTGACGGGCCGACCAGGCCGATCCGCCGGTGGCCGTGCCCGGCGAGGTGCTGGAGCGCCGCCCGGGCCGCCGCACCGAAGTCCAGGTCGACGCAGGCGATCCCGGTGTGGTCGGCGGGCAACCCGATCAGCACCGACGGCTGCTTGAGCCGCCGCAGCGCGGGAATGCGCAGGTCGTCGCGCTCGAGATCCATCAGTATCAGCGCGTCGACCATGGTGCTGTGCGCGACCCGCTCCAGCCCCGCGGTGCCCTCGTCCTTGGTCAGCAGCAGGACGTCGTGGTTGTACGACCGGGCGGCGGTGACCACCGCGGTGGCGAACTGCATGATGACCGGCACGTTGACGTCCACTCGCAGCGGCGCCACCAGGGCCAGCACGTTGGTCTTGCTGCTGGCCAGGGCCCGGGCGCCGGCGTGCGGATGGAAGCCGAGCTCGGCGATGGCGGCCTGGACCCGCGCACGGGTCTCGGCCGAGATGGGACGGCGACCGCTCAGGACATACGACACCGTGCTGGGCGACACCCCTGCCGCCCGGGCGACGTCGTTGATCGTCGGCACTGCGCCTCCCCAAGTGGCTCGGTCGTTCGGCACGACCTCTCCCCCCGTCGATCCTACTGATCAGCGGGGTGCGCCCGGGTAAGGGCACACCCCGCCGATGCGCTAGCGGATGGTGAACGTGGCCAGGCGCAGACCTGGGCTGGGTACCAGGTAGACGTCCTGGCGCCCGGTGACGCGGGCAAGCTTCGCCGTCACCGTCGCGTACTCGTAGATCCCACCGGTGTCGGCGAGCGTCGCGGTGCCGAGCAGCCGGCCGGCCGGCGAGCCGAGCCGGACCTGCACGGTGCCGGCACCGGAGGCGCGAGCCGAGAACGTGGTCCCGCCGCGCAGCGCGGCATCTTTGAAGGCGATCCAGTCGCCGGCCGCGGAGGCACCGACCACGGTGCCGCGCGTCTTGCTCTCGTCGAGCAGCCTCACTCCGGTGTACGCGTCAAACGTCTCCGCTCTCGTCTCCTTCGTCAGGTCCCGGGCCGGGATGGTCTCGCCCCGCACGGGCAGGACGGCCCGCTGCCGGATGTCGGCCGACGACGAGCCGAGCAGCACGTCGTACACCGAGCTCTCGACCACCCAGCGCTGCCGGGTCTGATCCCAGCGGGCCAGGTCGGCGGGCTTGAGCCGGAACGTGACCGTCTTCGTCTGGCCGGCCTTGAGCGCGACCTTCTGGAAGCCACGCAGCTGCTTGGTCGGCGTGGCGTCCCGGGAACTGCGCTGGTGTGTGTAGAGCTGGACCACCTCGTCCCCCGCGCGCCGGCCGGTGTTGGTCACGGTCAGGCTCACCCGGCCGTCCCTGACGACCGGCTTGCCATACCGGAACGAGGTGTACGACAGGCCGTGGCCGAACGGGTAGAGCGGCTTGGAGTCGCTGTACAGATAGGTCTGCCCGGTCTTGATGATGTCGTACTGGAGCAGGTCGTCCGGTAGCTGCTCGGTGGAGCGGTACCAGGTCTGGGTGACCCGGCCGGACGGGTTCACCGCGCCGTACAGGACGTCGGTCACGGCGTGCCCGGTCTCGGCTCCGGCGTGCGTGGTCCAGAGGATGCCCGGCACGTGCTGCTGGGCCCAGTTGATCGTCTGCGGGTAGCTGCTCTGCACCACCACGACGGTGTTCGGGTTCGCCGCCCGGACCGCCTTGATCAGCGCTTCCTGCCGCGCGCCGAGGCCGAGCGAGGCACGGTCGTGCACCTCACGAGCGGCGACGAACGGGTCGGTGCCGACGACCACGACGGCGGTCTTCGCGGTACGCGCCTGAGCGGCGGCCTCGGCCACCCCGTCGACCAGCAGCTCTCTGGTGAAGCGGGCCGCACCCCCCAGGTCGGGCGAGCCGAGGGCCAGCTTGCCGTCGGCGTCGACGGTCACGTAACGGTTCGCGCCGAACCACGGCTCCTGGGTCTCGTAGCCGGCGTAGCGCAGGGCGACCGTACCGTCGGGTTGTTCCTCCACCTTGAACTGCTGCTGGACGAACCAGCCGGTCGGGTTGTTCTCCACGGTGACGAACGGTCCCCAGCCGTAGCCGAGCATCTTGCCGTTGCCGGCGTTGCGCAGGGTGGACACCCCGTCGCCCCAGTCCACGCTGTCGAACTGGGCGGCGGGCCCGGCCGTGGTGCCGGTGACGGTCACCGCGTCGCTGCCGCCGGTGCCGGTCGCGGTCACGTAGCCGCCCGTCGACACCGCCTTCAGCGCGATCCGGTCGGCGCCGAAGCTGCTGGTCACCGACGATGCGCGCTCCTTGATGCCGTCGAGGACGGTCACCTTGTAGGGAAGCTGTCCTCCGTACCAATCGGTGTAGAGCTCGTCAGCCAGCGGACCGGAGACCGCAACCGAACCACCCTGCCGCAGCGGCAGAATGCCGGTGTTCCTGAGCAGGACCGACGCCTCGGCGGCGGTCTCCCGGGCCAGCGCCCGGTGTGCCGGACTGTCGATCACCGACGGCGGGATGTCCGCGTGCGGGCCACCGTCCGGATCGAACTCGCCCAGCCGGAACCGGATGCTCAGCGCGTTGCCGACCGCGTTGTCCACATCGGCCTCGGCGAGCAGGCCCCGGGCGAGCGCCTCCTTGATCGCGGTGATCGTGGGTTCCGCGTTGGTGTCGTTGACCGTGAAGCTGTCCAGACCGGCTTTGATCACCGCGGCGTTCGCCTCGGCCTGGGTCGGGAAATAGGCCTGCGATCCGGTCAGGTTCGTCGGCGCCCAGGCGTCGCTGACGTTGAACAGGCGCCGGTCGCTCCAGTCGCGCACCAGGCCGGCAAGATCAGGATCGACGGTGGCGGGCCGCCCGTTGATCAAGTTGTAGGAGGCCATCACACCGGTCGCGGCGCCGTTCTCCAGCGCGATCCGGAACGGCTCCCGGTCGTACTCGTTGAGCACCCGCTGCGGCACGTTCGACGAGGTCACGTCCCGCTTGGTCTCGTTGTTGTAGGCCGCGTAGTGCTTCAGGGTCGGTGCGACCTTCAGATGATCCGGGTCGTCACCCTGCAGCCCTTGACCGTAGGCGGTGGCGATCGACCCGCTGAGCAGTGGATCCTCGGAGTAACCCTCCTCGTTGCGGCCCCAGCGCGGGTCACGCAGCAGGTTGACCACCGGCGCCCACGCGTTGAGGCCCCACACCAGCGGATCCTGCGCGTGGAAGCCGCGCAGCTCGTCGCCGACCGCCGAGCCGACCCGCTCGATCAGCTCCGGGTCCCAGGTGCTGGCGAGGCCGACGGCCTGCGGGAACACGGTCGCCGTCGCGTCGATCTTGGCGGAGTTGTTGCGGTAGTCGTTGGACCAGGCGACACCGTGCAGCGCCTCGGTGCCGGACTTGAACACCGCCAGGCCGAGCCGGGGTACGGCGGGCTGGTACTGGTGGAGGAACGAGATCTTCTCGTCGAGGGTGAGCCGGCCGACAAGATCGCCGACACGGGTGGCCAGGGGCAGGCTCGGGTCGCGGAACGGGTAGGCCGGGTCGGCCTGAGCGGCTCCCGGCGCGAGTGGCACGACCAGCAGGGCGGCGGCGAGGGCTGCCAAACCGCGTTTTCGCATGTCGTCTCCTTCAAAGGGCACAACTGGATCGCCAACTGTCGAAGCGCTTCGACGAGTCGGCGAGCGGAGAGTCCGGGTAGGGGCTGCGGTGGGGTCACCATAGATCGAGGCTGATGTGGCAGGCAACCACTCCCGGCAGCTTTCCGGAAATCCCCCGGTAACTTCAGGGCAGAATGGACCCGTGCGACTGATCGTCATCGGAGGCGACGCGGCAGGGATGTCCGCGGCCTCACAGGCCCGTAAACGCCGCTCCCGCGAGGACCTCGAGATCCTCGCCTTCGAGCGGGGCGACTTCACGTCCTACTCGGCCTGCGGCATCCCCTACTGGATCGGCGGCCTCGTCGACGGTCCCGGCGACCTGGTCGCCCGCGACCCGGCGACCTTCCACCGGGACGGGATCGAGGTGCGCACCGGCCACGACGTGACCGGAATCGACCTCGACGCGCGCACGGTGACCGTCCGCGACCTAACCGGTGGCCGGGAGTTCAGCGAGGGCTTCGACGAGCTGGTCTACGCCACCGGCGCCACCCCGGTCCGCCCCCCGTGGGCCGCGGATCCAGCCGGCGGCATCTTCGGGGTGCAGACCCTCGGCGACGGCGCCGCGGTGAACGCCTGGCTCGACACCGACCCGAAACCGGAGTCGGCGGTGGTGATCGGCGCCGGCTACATCGGCGTGGAGATGGCCGAGGCCCTCCAGCGGCGCGGCCTGCGCGTGATCCTCCTCGAACGCGCCGAGCAGCCGATGTCCACCGTGGACCCCGACATGGGCGCGCTCGTCGCCGAGCCGGTCCGCAAACTCGGCATCGACCTGCGGACCGCCGTCACGGTCGAGGGACTGGAGACCTCGAACAACCGGGTCAGGGCGGTGGTCACCGACGCCGGGACGCTACCGGCCGACGTCGTGGTCCTTGCTCTGGGGGTACGGCCGAACAGTCGACTCGCCGAGGATGCCGGCATCCCGCTCGGGTCCACCGGCGCCCTCGCCACCGACCTGCGCCAGCGGGTCATCGGGGCCGACGGCGTCTGGGCGGCTGGCGATTGCACCGAGGTGCTGCACCGGGTCAGCGGCCGGCCGGCCTACGTGCCGCTCGGCACCCACGCCAACAAGCAGGGCCGGGTCGCCGGCATCAACCTCGGCGGCGGTTACGCCACGTTCCCCGGGATCGTCGGCACCGGTATCACCAAGATCTGCGACCTGGAGGTGGCCCGCACCGGGCTCTCCTCCCGCGAGGCCGAACTCGCCGGCTTCCGCACCGTCACCGCCAAGGTCGAGTCCACCAACCGCGCCGGCTACTTCCCCGGCGCCGTCCCGATGACCGTCAAGGTGATCGCCGAACAGGACAGCGGCCTGCTCCTCGGCGCCCAGATCGTCGGCCGCACCGAGGCCGCCAAACGCATCGACGCCTTCGCGGTAGCCGTCTGGAACCGCATGACCGTCACCGAGATGACCGGCCTCGACCTGGGCTACGCGCCCCCCTTCGCCCCCGTCTGGGACCCGGTCCTGATAGCCGCCCGCAAGGCCGACGAGGCCCTCTGACCCCGGCTGGCCGTGAGCGGCCCCTCCCGCTCCAAAACACCCCGCTGAACGCCAGCCGCTCACGGCCAGCTGGCCGTGAGCGGTGCCCCACGGCCCGAAACACCCCGCTGGACGCCAGCCGGGCCGACCAGCTGGCCGTGAGCGGTGCCTCACGGCCCGAAACACCCCGCTGAACGCCAGCCGGGCCAGCCAGCTGGCCGTGAGCGGTGCCTCCCGCCCCGAAACACCCCGCTGAACGCCAGCCGGGCCGACCAGCTGGCCGTGAGCGGTGCCCCACGGCCCGAAACACCCCGCTGGACGCCAGCCGGGCCAGCCAGCTGGCCGTGAGCGGTGCCCCACGGCCCGAAACACCCCGCTGGACGCCAGCCGGGCCAGCCGGCTGGGCGTGAGGGGTGGCCTTGCGGCCCGAAAACACCCCGCTGGACGCCAGCCGGGCCGGGCGGCTGGGCGTGAGGGGTGCCTTGCGGGCCGAAACACCCCGCTGGACGCCAGCCGGGCCGGCCGGCTGGGCGTGAGGGGTGGCCTTGCGGCCCGAAAACACCCCGCTGGACGCCAGCCGGGCCGGGCGGCTGGGCGTG
>NZ_JBHTDO010000035.1:84116-111827 GCF_042666575.1 Actinoplanes sp. GCM10030250
CGTGAGGGGTGCCTTGCGGGCCGGAATACCCCCGCTGGGCGCCAGCCGGGGAGGTGCGGTGGGGGTTAGCTGCGGCGGAGGTGGACCAGGACGACGGGGGTTTCCTGGCCGGACCAGCAGCCGGTCAGGACGCCCTCGTCGGCGGGGTCGACGGCGATGGTCGGGATGCGGTTCACCTGCACGGAGATCGGACCGGCCGAGCCCGGCGAACCACTGCCGCTGAGCGTCAGGTCGGGATCACGGGACACCAGCTCGCCGCCGGTGTCGACCTGCTCGGCAGCTTGGTGCCCACTCTTCCGGATAACCCGGGCGGCCTCCGCCAGGTAGGCCGGGTCACCAGTACCGTCGTAAACCCAGCGCTCCCCCAGAACCGAGTGCTGGGTCGTGCCGACCAGGAACTCCTCAGCACCGGCGAGCGGCGCCCCCCGGTAGGTGAGCGGCACGTGCAGCACCGGACCGTCCCCCGCACGGACCAGCAGGGTCTCGATGCCGACCTCACCCTCCGGGTCGTCGAAGCGGGCGGCTGCCACCCGGGCGAGCACCGGCTCGGCCGGGCCGTCGTACCAGGGTTGCCGCGGCAGCCACGAGCTGAGCAGCTCGAGCTTCGAGGGGGTGATCTGTGCCTTGTGGAGAATCGCCATGCCGAAAGCCTAGGGGTTGTGAGACGGCGTGAAGTGCTCCGGGCCATTCCCGTCATGACCGGGCGCGCGCGGTCCCACTGAACCGGCGCGGACCCGGCGCGACGGGCCAGAGGCGTGGTGGACCCGCGGCGTGGTGGACCCGCGGCGTGGTGGACCCGCGGCGTGGTGGACCCGCGGCGTGAGCGGATCCACCACAGGGCTCAGGGCGGACTCAGAGGCCCATGTCCTTCGCGATGATCATTTTCATCACCTCGGAGGTGCCGCCGTAGATGCGGTTGACGCGGTTGTCGGCGTACAGGCGGGCGATCGGGTACTCGTTGATGAACCCGTACCCGCCGTGCAGCTGGAGGCACCGGTCGATCACGCGGTGCGCCACCTCGGTGCAGAACAGCTTCGCCGACGCGGCCTCCGCAGCGGTCAGCTCGCCGAGGTCGAGCGCCTCCAGAGCACGGTCGGCGACAGCCTGAGCCGCGTCCACCTCGGCCTGGCAGGCGGCCAGCTCGAACTTGGTGTTCTGGAACGAGGCGACCGACTGGCCGAAGACCTTGCGCTCCTGGGTGTACTGCTTGGCGAACCGGACCGCGGCCGCCGCCTGGGCGTACGCGCCGTAGGCGATGCTCAGCCGCTCCTTCGGCAGGTTCTGGCCGAGGTACGAGAAGCCACGGTTCTCCTCACCGAGCAGGTCCCCGACCGGCACCTTGACGTCGACGAACGCCAGCTCGGCGGTGTCGGACGTCTTCAGCCCGAGCTTGTCGAGCTTGCGGCCGACCGAGTACCCGGGGGCCTTGGTGTCGACGACGAGCAGCGAGATCCCGTACCGGCGGTCGTCGGGCTTCGGCGGGGAGGTGCGGGCGCAGACGATCACCCGGTCCGCGAGGACACCGCCGGTGATGAAGGTCTTCGCGCCGTTCAGGATGTAGTGGCTGCCGTCGTCGCTGAGCTTGGCGGTGGTGCTCATGCCGGCCAGGTCGCTGCCGGTGCCGGGCTCGGTCATGGCGATCGCGTACATGGTGTCGCCGGAGACGAACTCGGGCAGCCAGCGCTGCTTCTGCTCGTCGGTGCCGAGCTGCAGCAGGTATGGCAGGCAGAGCGCCACGTGCGCCCCGGACGCGCCGAACGAGACACCGGCCCGGGTGGTCTCCTCGGTCTGGATCGCGGCGAACTTGAACGAGTCGATGCCGGCGCCGCCGTACTCCTCCGGCACCTCGATGCCGAACAGGCCCAGCTCGGCGAGCTGCTTGTAGAAGTCGCGAGGTACCTCGCCCTCGGTGAACCACTGGTCGTATCGGGGCACGACCTCGGCCTCGATGAACTCCCGCAGGGTCTGCCGGAACGCTTCGTGGTCCTCGTTGAAAACGGTGCGACGCATTTGTAGTCCAATCACAGACGACGATCAGAGACGGCGGCCGCCGTCGACGTACAGGGTCTGGCCGGTGACGAACGAAGCGGCGTCACTGGCCAGGAACGCAACCACCCGGGCCACGTCCCCGGGTGTGCCGACCCGCCGCAGCGGGGTGATCTCGGCAGCCTTGGCCTGCATCTCCTCGGACGAGATCCCGACCCGCGCGGCGGTCGCGTCGGTCATCTCGGTGACGATGAAGCCGGGCGCCACCGCGTTGACATTGATGCCGAACGGTCCCAGCTCCATCGCGAGCGTACGCGTGAAGCCCTGGATCCCGGCTTTCGCGGCGGCGTAGTTGGCCTGCCCCCGGTTGCCCAGGGCCGAGACGCTCGACGTGTTGACGATCTTGCCGGAGCGCTGCGGAACCATGTGCCGCTGCGCCGCCCGGCTGCACAGGAACGCGCCCCGCAGGTGCACGTTCATCACGATGTCCCAGTCCGATCCGGACATCTTATGCAGCAGGTTGTCGCGGAGCACACCGGCATTGTTGACGAGCACGTCCACCCGGCCCAGCTCGGCCGCGACCTTGTCGATCGCGGCGTCCACCTGGGCCTCGTCGGACACGTCGCAGCCGAGCGCGACAGCGGTGCCACCGCCCGCCTTGATCCGGTCGACGACGGCGGCGCACGCCGACTCGTCGAGGTCGAGCACGGCGACCGCCGCGCCCTCACCGGCGAACTGCAGCGCGGTGGCCGCGCCGATACCCCGCGCGGCGCCGGTGACGATGGCGACCCGACTCATGGGAGATCCTCTCGTTGAGGGAAAGACGGTCAGAACGCGCTGATCCCGGTCAGCGCACGGCCGATGAGCAGTTTCTGGATCTGGCTGGTGCCCTCGTACAGGGTGGTCACGCGGGCGTCGCGCATGGCCTTGCCGACCGGGAACTCGTCGACGTAGCCGTACCCCCCGAAGACCTGGATCGCCTGGTTGGCCGCCCTGACCGCCGCCTCGGTGGCGAACAGTTTGGCCATCGACGCCTCGGTGCCGAAGGCGGCACCGCGGTCCACCAGGTCGGCGGCGCGCCACACGAGCAGGCGGGCGGCGTCGGTCTCCACCGCCATGTCGGCGAGCATCTCCTGGACCAGCTGGAAGCCGGCGATCGGCTTGCCGAACTGGGTGCGGTCCGTCGCGTAGGCGACCGCGGCCTCCAGGCAGCCCCGGGCCAAGCCGACCGAGCCGGCGGCGACCGCGATCCGCCCCTTGTCCAGGGCTGACATCGCGATCCGGAACCCCTTGCCCTCCTCGCCGAGACGGTTGGCGTCGCTCACCCGTACCCCATCGAGGTTGATCTCGGCCGTCGCCTGACCACGCAGGCCGAGCTTCCCCTTGATCTCGCGCCGGCCGAAGCCGGCGGCATCGGTCGGCACCAGGAAGGCGGTGATCCCTTTCGGTCCCGGACCTCCGGTGCGCGCGAAAACGAGCGCCACGCTCGCCCAGGTCCCGTTGGTGATGAAGATCTTCTCGCCACTGAGCACCCAGTCGCCCCCGTCGCGCACCGCCCGGGTGGTCAGCGAACCCGCGTCGGAACCGGTGCCCGGCTCGGTCAGCGCGAAGCAGCCGAGCGTGTCGCCGGCGCACATGCCCGGCAGCCACTGCTGCTTCTGATCATCCGACCCGTAGGCCTGGATGCTCTTGGCGACCAGGCCGAGCGAGACCGAGACGATGCCGCGCACCGAGGTGTCGCCACGCCCGAGCTCCTCCATCATCAGCGCGTAAGAGAGGAAGTCCCCGCCCGAGCCGCCCAGGTCCTCGCTGATGCCCAGACCGAGAAAGCCCAGGCTCGCGAGCTTGCCGACGATCTTCGGATCGACCTGCTCGGCGCGGTCCCACTCGGTGGCGTGCGGGGCGACCTCACGGTCGACCCACTCGCGGGCGAGTGTCCGGAGTTGCTCCTGCTCCTCGCTCAGGGTGAGGTCCACGGCGGCTCCCGGTTGTTAACTGAACGCTGTCAGGTTTCTCTGCGGATGCTAACTTAACAGCGTTAGACAGTCCAAACATTGGGGTTCACCACATGCCTCGGCCCACCACCCCGCTACTGAGCCGGACCGGGATCCGGGCAGCCGCGCTCGAGATCATCGACCGCGACGGGCTCGACGGCCTGAGCATGCGCAAACTCGCCGCGGCGCTGGGCGTCAGCGCCCCCGCGCTGTACTTCCACTACCCCACCAAGGAACACCTCCTCGACGACGTGGCCAGCGAGATCATCGAGAAGGTGGACACCGGCGCGTTCTCGCGGGGCTGGCGGGAGGGCCTGTTCGGCTGGGCCCGCTCCTACCGGGCGGCGCTGGCCGAACACCCGAACATCGTGCCGTTCCTGTCCCGCGGTCCGGGGCAGCGGGACGCCTCGCTGCGCCGCGCGGACGCGGTCCACGGCGGGCTCGTCGCGGCGGGCTGGCCGGCCCGTGACGCGACGATGATCGGGGCGTCCACGAAATACCTGGTGGTGGGTGCGGCGATGGGGTCGTTCTCGCGCGGTTTCGTCGACGACGTGCAGGTCTACCTGGACCGCTATCCTGCGCTGGGCGACGCCCACCGGCTGCGCGAGCACGCCGAGAGCGTCGACCGCGACAGCTTCGAGTTCGCCCTGACCATGTTCGTCGACGGCCTCGCCGCCCGCCTCGCGTCAGGGCGCCTGCAGGGCTTCGGTGGGAGCTAGGCGGGCCGCGCGCACCGCCGGGTAGAGACCGGCGAGGCCGCCGATGAGCAGGGTCGCGGCCAGGCCGCCGGCCAGGGACCAGGCCGGGAGAACGAAGGGCCATTTCTCGTACGCCGCATAGCTCACCGTCACGACCGAGCCCAGAAGCACTCCCCCGGCCCCGCCCAGTGCCGACAGCAGCAGGGACTCGGCGAGGAACTGGGTGCGGAC
Source organism: Actinoplanes sp. GCM10030250 (assembly GCF_042666575.1). Lineage (NCBI taxonomy): Bacteria > Bacillati > Actinomycetota > Actinomycetes > Micromonosporales > Micromonosporaceae > Actinoplanes > Actinoplanes sp. GCM10030250. The sequence continues at coordinate 89,026 of NZ_JBHTDO010000035.1, forward strand.
CTGCCCCCGGGTGGCGCCCAGCGCCCGCCGCAGGCCGATCTCCGGGCGCCGTTCGAGTACCGAGATCACCATCGTGTTCGCCACCCCGACGCCACCGACCAGCAGCGCGACCGCACCGACCCCGAGCAGCAGTCCGGCGAACGCCTGGCTCGTGGCCTGCTTGGCGGCCAGCGCGTCGGACGGTCGGGACACGTCGACCTCGTTCGGGGCCGCCGGGTTCGCGGTGGCGGCGAGCACCCCGCGTACCGTCGCCAGGCGGCTCTCCACGGACCGGGTGTAGACCGTCGTGGCGTGCTCGTCGAAGTCCAGCCAGCGGGCCGCGGCCGGCCAGCCGATCAGCGCGGCGGCGTCCAGTTCGCTCGCCAGCGGCACCGTGTCGAGGATCCCGACCACGGTGAACCGGACGCCGCCGATCACGACCTGGGTGTCCGGGCCGGCGGATCCGATGCCGAGCCGCTCGGCGGTGGCCGCGCCGAGCACCACCGACGGGAACCGCTCGGTCGCGGCGTTGATCCAGGTCCCGCTGCGCAGGGTGGCGCCGACCGTGTCGAGCAGGTCGCCGCGGGCCGCGTACGCGACGATCCCGCCGGTCTTCGCCTCCGGGATGTGCTCGGAGCGGTAGACGCTCGTGTCGCTGACCCGGCCGATCGCGGTGACCGCCTGGACGCCGTCCACCCGCTCGATCATCGACTCGGCCTCGAGCGGCAGTTCCGCCTCCTCACCGAGCAGGGTCTGCCCGGGGCCGACGGTCAGCAGGTTGGTGCCGAGCGCGGAGAGCGTACGGTCCAGCTCCGCCCCGGACGACGACGAGATGCCGACGACTGCCACCATGGCGGCGATGCCGATGGCGATGCCGAGCGCGGAGAGAAACGCCCGCATCGGCCTCGTTCGCAGGCCGACCCCGCCGACCCGCAGTACGTCCGCGGCGCTCATCCTCTTCGGCTTCATCGGATCCGCCCGTCCAGGATCTGCCCATCTTTCATGCGGATCTGCCGGGGCAGGCTTGCCGCGATCTCCCGGTCGTGAGTGATCACGACGACCGTGGTGCCCCCCGCGTGCAGGTTTCTCAGCAGTTCCATCACCTCGTCGCCGGAACGGGAGTCGAGGGCGCCGGTCGGTTCGTCGGCCAGCAGCAGCGGCGGGTCCCCGGCCACCGCGCGCGCGATGGCGACCCGCTGCCGCTCACCGCCGGAGAGCTCGTGCGGCGCGTGCCGCAGCCGGTGCCCGAGGCCGACCCGCTCCAGGGTCTGTGCGGCGCGCCGCCGCCGCTCGGCCCGGCGGATCCCCTGGTAGAGCAGGCCGTCCGCGACGTTGTCCAGCGCGCTGGTCCCGGCCGCCAGGTGGAACTGCTGGAACACGAAGCCGATCCGGCTGGCCCGCAAGGCGGAGAGCTGCCGGTCGGAGAGGCCGGCGACGTCGTGACCGTCCACCAGGACGGTCCCCGCGGTGGGACGGTCCAGGGTGCCGAGGATGTGCAGCATCGTCGACTTCCCGGAACCGGACGGGCCGACGATCGCGGTCAGCTCGCCGTGCTCGATCCGGGTGGTCACCCGGTCCAGCGCGGTCACCCCGCCCGGATAGGACCGGCTCACCTCGTTCAGCTCGATCACTTCGGCATCCCCACGGTCAGGCCCTCGGTCAGGCCGTCGCCGGTGATCTCCACCCGGCCGCCGGCGAAGAGCCCGGTCTTCACCGGCACGTACCGGGTGGTGACCTCCTCGACGATCTCGACCCCGAAGCCACCGCCGGGGGCGGCGACCAGGGCGGCCACCGGGACGGTGAGCACGCCCCTGCGCTCGGCGGCGGTGAAGACGACGCCGACCGCGGCCGGGCCGGAGCGGGCCCCGGTGATCGCCACCTGCGCCTCGATCTCGGTGGTGGGCTCGGCGTCCTGGCCGGTACCGGGCTCGATGACGGTGGCCACCTCGGTCACCTTCCCGGTGGTCCGCTTGCCGTCGGGAAGGGTCACCGAGACCTGGGCGCCGGTCTTCGCCACGGCGGCGTCGGCGACGTCCAGCCGTACGGTGACGACCTTCTCGGTGCCGGTCCAGGTGAGCAGCGGCTGCCCGGGGGCCACGGCGGCGCCCTCCTCGGCGGTCAGCGTGTCGACGCGCACGGCCCCCGGGGCGAAGACGACCTGGCCCAGTTCGGCCACACCGGTCTCGGGCAGGCCCATGTCGTCCTGCCACCGCTCGACGGCGTTCGCGGTCGACGACGTGTACTCGTCGTCGGCGGTGAAGCCGTCGTAGCCCAGGGCCGTCAGGTTCTTCTCGAGCTGGGCGACGTCGCGGCCCTCGTCGCCCGGGGACATCGCCCGGTAGGCGGGGGTCGTCCCGTACAGGAGGATTGCCGGGTCGTCGTCGATCCGGTGGAGCGGCTTGCCGCGGGTCACGGTGGCACCGCTGTCCGGGAGCCAGGTGACTGTGCCCTGCCTTCTGGCGGAGGCGGTGCGCTTCGGGCCGTACCCCAACTCCCCGTCGGCCTCCACCGACTCGCGCAACGTGCCACGTTCGATCTCCGCGGTGGCCGGTGGCAGCAGGCCGGCTGCCTCGTCCTCGGCGCTCGCGCCGGGACGCGCGGCCAGCACCGCTGCCGTGCCCGCGGAGACGACCGCGACCGCCCCGGCGACGATCTTGGCAGTGCGGCGGCTCACTTCTTGCCCTGCATCACCGGGGCGCACTTCTGCTCGGCGGCCCCGAAGTCGGGATCCTCCCCGGCGCTCGCGTCCAGGCGCATCATGCCGCCCTCGGGGTCCGGGAACGTCTCGACGCCGTTGTCCCGCATGCACTGGGCATACGCGCGCATGGTCTCCTGGCGTTCCGGATCCGGGTTGCCGGCGCCGTCGTTCATGCCGGTCGGTGCCCACTCCCGGCAGGCCTCCATGGCGGCCTGCACCTTCTCCTGGCCACCGGACTCCGGCCCGAACTTCATCCGCATGCCCTCGCCCGGCTTCGGATCGGGCACGTCGAGACCCTGTTCACGCAGGCACTCGGCGAACCGCAGGTTGCGGGTGTCCGGGTCCAGGCTCGCTCCCGCCGAGGCCGCGGCCGCGGGCTCGGCCCCGGGCTCGGCCTTTTCGGCCGGCTCAGCACAGCCGGCCAGGGCCAGCACCAGACCGGCCAGCACCATCAGGTTCCGTCGCATGATCCATTCCCTTCCGCCGAAACGTTGTCGGGGTGGGATGCAACGCGACGGCGCGTTTCCGGAGCGTTTGCCGATTTGCCAACACCGCGGAAACACCGTCGCTGGCAGCATGGGCGGATGCGGATCCTGGTGGTGGAGGACGAGCGGCTGCTCGCCGGCGCGATCGCCGAGTGGCTGCGCGAAGAGACGCACGCGGTCGACGTGGCCGGCGACGGCGCGGCCGCACTGGAACGGATCGCGGTGAACGACTACGACGTGGTGATCCTCGACCGGGACCTGCCGCGGGTGCACGGCGACGACGTGTGCCGGCAGATGATCTCCACCGGCGCCGAGGCCCGGGTGCTCATGCTGACGGCGGCGGCCGAGGTGGGCGACCGGGTCGCCGGGCTCACCCTCGGCGCCGACGACTACCTCACCAAACCGTTCGCCCTGCCGGAGCTCTCCGCCCGGGTCCTGGCCCTGGGCCGCCGATCCCGCCCCGGGGTCCCACCGGTGCTGCGCCTGGCCGGCATCACCCTCGACCCGGCCCGGCGCGAGGTCACCCGCGACGGGCGGTACGTCTCGCTGTCGAAGAAGGAGTTCGCGGTGCTCTTCGAACTGCTGCGGGCCGGCGGGACGGTGGTCTCCGCCGAGCAGTTGCTGGAGAAGGCGTGGGACGAGCACGTCGACCCGTTCACCGGCGCGGTCCGGCTCACCATCCTCAAGCTGCGCCGCAAGCTCGGCGACCCGCAGGTGATCGAAACCCTGCCCGGCGTGGGGTACCGGATCTCATGACGCTCCCCCGGCCCACACTGCGCCTGCGGCTCACCCTCGTCTACGGCAGCCACTTCCTGGTCGCCGGGTTCGTGCTGCTCGCCGTGACCCTGCTGCTCTTCCGGGAGCGCTTCGCGGTCGGTCCGCTGCCCGCCGGCGCCCACGTCCGTGACCTGCGGCAGGTCATCGTCAACGGTGAGACCACCCTCACCGGCGAAGCCGCCCGGCAGTGGCTGTCCGCGCAGCGCGAGACCCTGGTCGACGCCGCCACCGGCGCCCTGCTCGTCCAGGGCTCGGTCGCGCTGCTCCTGGTCGGTGTGGCCGCGTTCCTCTCCGGCTGGCTGGTCGCCGGGCGCATGCTGGCACCGCTGAACCGGGTCACGGCGACCGCCGGCCGCATCGCCGCCGCACCCGCCGCCGACCGGGGGCTCCGCAAGCGCATCAACCTGCACGGGCCGGACGACGAGGTGAAAGAGCTGGCCGACACGTTCGACGGGATGGTGGAGCGCCTCGAACACGCCTTCGACGGGCAGCGCCGCTTCGTCGCCAACGCCTCCCACGAGTTGCGCACCCCGCTCACCCTCAACCGGGCCCTCGTCGAACTCGCCATGCACCGCCGCAACGCCTCCGCCGACCTGCTCCGCCTCGGCGAGGACCTCCTGCAGATCAACACGCGGCACGAGAAGCTGATCGACGGCCTGCTGCTGCTGGCCCGCTCCGAACAGGAGCTTGCCGCCCGCTCCCCCCTCGACCTCGCCGATGTGGTGTCGCACGTGGTGGAGCAGGCCGCTGCCGAGGCGTCGTCGGCGGACATCAAGGTCACGGTGGCGGCCGACCCGGCGGCGGCCCGCGGGGACGGGCTCCTGCTGGAGCAGCTGGTGCGGAACCTCGTGGAGAACGGGATCCGGCACAACTGCGGGCCGGGCGGATGGGTGCGGGTCTCCACCGGGCCGGGAGCTGTGGTGACGGTGAGCAATTCCGGTCCCGCTGTCCCGGCGTACGAGCTACCGGGGTTGTTCGAGCCGTTCCGCCGCCTTGTCGGGGATCGGGTGTCGTCGGGGAAGGGGTCGGGGCTGGGATTGTCGATCGTGCGGTCGGTGGCGCGGGCGCACGGGGGGTCGGTGGAGGCTCTGCCCCGCGAGGGCGGCGGCCTGATCGTGACCGTCACCCTTCCCCCGCCGTAGTCCGCGGTAAGACCGGCGATCAGGCCGCGGGGCTCCAGCCGAGAGCCGGCCCCAGCGTCGTCGCCATGTCCGTCAGGATCTGCACGTAATCCTCGTGCTCGAACGTGAACGGCAGGGCGAACGCCACCTCGTCCACCTCCCGGAACGCCGCGTGCGCCGCCAGCCGCTCGGCGATCTCCGCCGACGACCCCACCACATCCGGTGCGAACATCATCCGAGCCGGCCCCTGCGGGGACAGTGTCCGGGGCAGCCGCTGCGAGGCGTACGCCGAATATTTCTCTCGCTGAGCGGGCGTGGCGGAGTCGGTGGGAATGACGACCAGGCCCTGCGACACCCGGGCCTTCTCCCCCTCCGGGTGAGACGCCCGGAACGCCCGGATGTGCGACAGCTGGATCGCCTCGAAGTCCGGCGATTCCTCGGCCTTCACCACGCTGCTGGTCAGGAAATTCATCCCGTGCTCCCCGGCCCATTGGGCCGACCGGAGACTGCCACCGCCGTACCAGAGGCGGGAGGCCAGACCCGGCGAATGCGGCTGGACCCGGTCGGAGAACTGCTCGAAGCCCTCGGAACCGCGGAACGTCGTGACGGGCTCACCGCGAACACCGGCGAGCAGCCGCTCGACCCGCGCGTAGCTGAAGTCCTCCGCGGAGGCCGTGTCCGGATAGAGGGCGTCCTTGACGCGCTCGTAGTGCATCGGCGGGCCGACGCTGATGCCGGGGTTGAGACGGCCGCCGGAGAGCAGGTCGACAGTGGCCAGGTCCTCGGCGAGGCGTAGCGGGTTCTCCCAGCCGAGGGGTGTCACCGCGGTGCCGAGGTCGATGCGGCTGGTGCGCTGCGAGGCGGCGGCTAGGACGGCGATCGGTGAGGAGATGCCGTACTGCAGGTGCCGGTGGCGCAGCCAGGCGCTGTCGAACCCCAGCCGCTCGCCGAGCTCGATGATCTCGAGGGTCGACTCGTGGCCCCGGCGGGGATCCGACTCGTCGAACAGGCCGATGGTGAGGAACCCCAGCTTGCGCAGCATGAGGTGACCCTAGCGCCTGTGATCAGGCGACGACGAGGACGGGCGTTCCCGGGTCGATCTCGTCGAGCAGGACACGCTGGGCGGCGGCGGGCATCCGTACGCAACCGTTGGAGACACTGCGGCCGAACGCGCTCTTCTTCGACCAGGCGTGGATGCCGGTGTGCGCGCCCTGCAGGCTCTCCACGAGGTTCTCCGGGTTCTCCGGCACCGAGCCGAGCACCAGCGCGTCGAGCCCCTCGTAGATCTCCCCGCTCGTCCCGGTGCGGCCCATCACGAACGTGCGGCCGGGCGGTGTCGGCGTCTCGCCGCTGCCGACGGAAACCTTCCAGCTCTGCTGCTCCTCGCCGTCGCGCAGCCAGGTCAGCCGGTGCTCGCTGAGGTCGACCAGGATGTGATCGCGCAGCGGTTCCGGCTGGACGTCCCGCTCCGGAACCCAGCCGATGCGCTGGTTCGCCGACGGCGCGAGGATCGCGACCCAGCCGTTCTCGCGGGCGACGATCGGCGCCACCGTCGGCAGCCCGCTGATCTTCGCCGGGAGGAAGGCGCGGGGTTCGCCGCCGGGTGCGTCGTACAGCGCCATCCGCTCGGTGGGGCGCAGCGCCTCGGTGGGCACGGTCCCCGAGTCGGCGCCGGCGTCGGCGGGCAGGCCGCGCGGGCCCTTCGCATACGTGATGACCGGCAGGTCGCCGGGCGGCGGCACGGCTCGCGGTGGCGCCACGCTGCTCACGGCGGGCGAGGGCGCGGAGGCGGCGGGGCTGACCCAGTCGGCGCCGGACGCGCGGTCGGAGTGGTTGGCGCGTGCCAGACCGACCGCCGCTCCGGTGACCACGAGCACGGTGGCCACCACCGACATCAGCAGGTAGGCCCGGGCCCGGGAGCGCGGGCGCACGGAGGGAAGGTCGCTCGGCACCCGACCAGGGTAGCCGCACTCCGGGCGCCCGATATGAAGAACCTTCGCCCTTTCCGCGCCGTGCGGCCCGGAAAGTTCCGGCCGACCTGCGCATACCACCGTCATTCGCCGTCGGCGCACGGCTTGGTGAAGATCACCCGTTCAGGGGTACGGGCAATCGCGCGCCCTAAACAAAAACGGTCACACCACGGCCGCACCCGAGCCGCACGGCAGCCCGCGGCCGCCCACCGCTCGTCCCCCGGCGCAGTCTCCCGCTCACGCAACGCACCTGCGGCCCGGACGCAGCCCCACCCGCGGGACGACTGCGCTGGGTGACGAACTGCGACACGCCCACCCGAGACACACCCGTAGCCGGCCCGCCCATCCGCGGGGCCGGCGCCTGGCGCAGCAGCTCACGGCGCACCTCGTCCAGCAGCTCCGGAAGCGGCAGCCCGAGCGCCCGGCAGATCGCCGCCAGCACCTCCGACGACGCCTCCTTGGTGCCGCGCTCCACCTCCGACAGGTACGGCAGCGACACACCGGCCGTCTCCGCGACATCCCGCAGAGTCCGGCCCTGATGCTGGCGAACCCGCCGCAGAACCGCCCCGATAACCCGGCGCAACAGTGGCATGCCCGTCCCCCTCGAAGCTGTGGCCCGGTTGCCATCATGGCCCAGACGGCCGACCGGTGCTACGGTTGGCGTCACCGGATCCCGGATGCAGGCGTCCATCTCGCCCCCGATGATCCACTCTCCAAGCCGCTCAGCGGCTTTCCCGCACGCGCATCTCAGGCGCTGCTTCTCCCATCCCGCACCGCTGTCAACCGTCCGAAAACCCTAGGAGAACCAGGTGACCACTGTCGCCACCCGTACCCGTACCCGTAACCCCTCTCCCCCGGAGCACGTCGCCGTCGACGCCCTGCTCGACATCGTCGACGACCGCGCCTGGCTGCGCGCCGACGGCTACCTGCCCGGCCCCGCCGACATCCCGGTGTCCCCGGCGGAGATTCGTCGTCTCGGCCTGCGCCGCGGTGACCGGATCACCGGCGTCGCCGAGGTCTCCGGCCAGCGCCCGGCCCGGCTCCAGGTCGCCGAGATCAACGGCCGCCCGCCCGGCCCGCGCCGCGGCTTCTACCAGCTCACCCCGGTGTACCCGCACGACCGCCTGCGCCTGGAGACCGAGCCGGGCCTGCTCGCCACCCGCGTCATCGACCTGGTGATGCCGATCGGCAAGGGACAGCGCGCCCTGATCGTGGCACCGCCGAAGGCCGGCAAGACCACGGTGCTCCAGCAGATCGCCGGCGCGATCAGCCGCAACCATCCCGAGTGCCACTTGATGACCGTGCTGGTCGACGAACGACCGGAAGAGGTCACCGACATGCGCCGCACGGTGAGCGGCGAGGTTGTCGCGGCCACCTTCGACCGGCCGCCGCGGGAGCACACCGCGCTCGCCGAACTCGCCGTCGAACGCGCCAAGCGCCTCGTTGAGCAGGGCCGCGACGTAGTCCTGCTGCTCGACTCGATCACCCGGCTGGGCCGGGCGTACAACCTGGTGGCGCCGGGCCGTGGCCGCACCCTGTCCGGCGGTCTCGACTCCACCGCCCTGCACCCGCCGAAGCAGCTGCTCGGCGCCGCCCGTGCCCTGGAGGGCGGCGGTTCGCTCACCATCATCGCGACCGCGCTCGTCGAGAACGGCTCCCAGATGGACACGCTGATCTTCGAGGAGTTCAAGAGCACCGGAAACGCCGAACTCAAACTGGACCGCGGCCTCGCCGAGGCACGCGTCTTCCCGGCCATCGACGTGGCGGCGAGCGGCACCCGGCACGACGAGGCACTGCTCACGCCGACCGAGCTGGCGATCACCGGCCAGGTGCGGCGCGCGCTCACCGGTGCCGACCGGCGCGGGAGCCTGGACCAGCTGCTGAAGCAACTGCGAACCACCCCCGGGAACGCGGCCTTTCTGCGCAGGATCGCGGCTTCTCTTCCGTACGCCTAAAGCTCTTGATCTTCCGTGCAAGCTCTTGATCCTCCAGAGCCGCCACTCCCGGGGCCATACAGCCGTCATGTCACGCAGCGCGCATCGACCGGCTCGGGTGAAGCGGGCGCGTGCTTGCCCGTGCGGCCGGTGGCGCCGATACCCTGAACCGATGGCGGATGAGGCTGCGGTCCGTGAGTTGCTCGCCGCGATCCCGGCGGGGTGCACCTGGCTGCTGCCGGTGCACAGTCCCACGGGCGACGTGGTCGACTTCCGCATCGCCGCCACCAGCGATCAGATCCGCGACATCTACGGCCGCGGGTCGCAGCGGGTCGACGGCCGGCTCAGCGAGCTCTACCCGTCCATGGTGGGCGGCAAGCTCTGGGGCATGTACGGCGAGGTCCTCCGCAGCGGTGTCCCCGGCCGGCTCAGCGAGTTCCGGTACGAGGAGAGTCGCGCCGGCGTCGTCGCCGAGTCCCGCTTCGAGGTCAGCGTCCACCGGGTGCTCGGCGGTCTGCTGGTCTGGTGGCAGCGCCGGGACGAGTCTCAGCGCCGGCTGGAGCACACCGAGGCGCTGGGCAGCCTCGGCTGGTCGGAGTACGACCTGACCGACGGCTCCACCGCCTGGTCACCGGGGATGTATCGGATCTTCGGCCGGGACCCGGGGACGGGCCCGCTCACCCGCGTCGAGCAGGCCCGCGCCATGCTGCCCGAGGACCGGGGCATCGCCGAGACCGCGTGGCAGACCCTCGACAGCGGCGCCACCTCCGACGTCACCGTCCGGTTCCGGATCGGGGACGAGGTCAAGCACCTGCGCATCCTCTCCGACGTGGCCCGCGACGCGGCGGGAAAACCCGTCAAGATCTACGGCGTGGTGCAGGACGTGACGTCGCGGGTGGACTCGCGTACCGAGATCGAGTCCCTCAGCGACAAGCTGCGCAGCCGCGAGATGACAGCACTCGCCGAGCACCGGCTGGCCGGCCAGCTGCAGAACATGATCCAGCCGGTGCCCGCCGAGGAGTTCCCGCTCGCCGGGCTGGAGGCGATGGTCAGCTACCTGCCGGCCGGCAGCGCCCTGCAGGTGGGCGGCGACTGGTACCACGCGGAGACCCTGCCCGACGGCCTGGTGATCCTCGCCATCGGTGACGTGGCCGGGCACGGGCTGGAAGCCGCCAGCGGCATGGCGCATCTACGGTTCGCGCTCGTCGCCTGGCTGTCGATCGGCATCCGCGCGCCTGACGAGCTGCTCCGCCACATGAACCGCCTCAGCGTCCAGCTCGGCATCACCGGCACCGCCCTGATCGCCGTCCACGACCCGCGCACCCGGCGGCTCACCTGGGCCCGCGCCGGCCACCTGCCACCCCTGCTCGCCCGCGCCGGCGTGAGCAGCGAACTCGACCGCCCGCCGGGCCTGCTGCTCGGCGCCGAACCCGACGAGACCTTCCCCGTCGCCGAGGCCGCCCTGTCCCCCGGCGACCTGGTCCTCTTCTACACCGACGGCCTCGTCGAACGCCGCTCCCCCGACCTCTTCGCCCGAGCCGCCGAGGTCCGAACCCACCTCTCCACCATCTCCGCCGACCCGGGCCCCGATCCGCTACCCCGCCTGCAGCGGCTCCTGCACGCCCCCAGCCCCCACGACGACACCTGCACCCTCACCATCCACGTAATCCCGTAATCCCCGCCCCGCCCTGACCCGCCCCACCCGGCCCGCCCCACCCAGACCCGCAGCCGCGCGCCCTCGAGTCGCCGCCCGTCCCACCCAGCGCTCACCGTGTGCGCCTGCCCACGCCACCGGCCGCCGCCGAGGGCCAACCAGCGCACACACAACCCGTCCGCGCGCCCCTACCAACGCCAGGGGCCACATCAGCTCGCACCCAACCCCAACGTGTGCACCTACCACCCCGCAGCGCCGGCACCTTGACGACCAACCGGCGGAAGGGAGGCAATCCAGCTCAGCGGAGCGGCGGGAAGGCCGGCTCAGAACAGCAGCGGAAAGTCCGGCGCGGAAAGCGGCGGAAAAACGGCTCAGAAGTCGAGGCAGATGCGGACCAGCGTGCCGCCCGGCACCGCCGCCGTGAAAACCGCGTCGCAGATCCGCTCCACGATCGCCAGCCCCCGCCCGCGAAGCGCCTCAGCCGCCGGCATCGCCCGCCCGAACGGCCGCTCCTCACCACCGTCCACCACGTCGCACACCAGCCGCCCATCCTCGGCCCACACCCGGATGTGCCCTCCACCCGCCGTGTGCTGCAACGTGTTCGTCGTCAGCTCACTCACCGCGAGCGTCAGCACGTCGATGCGATTCTCGGACAGCCCGAGCGCCCGCGCCCGCTCCGTCACGAACACCCGCACCGCCCGCAGGTCGTCGGGCTCCGCATACGACATACCGTCGGTGGTCTCGGATCCGGTCGTCTCAGACATGGCGGTGGTCTTCGGCCGGGGCGCGCAGCAGGGAGTCGAGGCCGGTCAGTTCGAGCACGACCGCCACCGCACCCGTCGCGTTGATCACGTAGACCCGGGCGTCCCGTTGTTTCGCGGCGTGATGGGCGGTGATCAGGCTGTGCACCCCGCTCGAGTCGAGGAACGTCAGGCCGGCCAGGTCGACGAAAACCGCCTTGGCCCGGTGCACCGCGTCGAGCAGGATCGCGGTGAGATGCTCACGGGTGGACAGGTCGCACTCCCCGGCGAGGGTAACGGTGATCCGCCCGGGTCCGGCGGAGGTCCGCGCCTCGAAGTTCGCCATCGACTGCCGTACCCTTTCGCCGCAATGGCCAGTCTGCCGGGCCCCATCATGTCACCCGGACGGCCGGAACGCCGCTACCCGTGTAATCCCATCAGGGCACCGCGTCGATCAATGTCGCGAGGGCCCGGGCGAGCGGGGCCAGCCCGGCGGTGGGTTCACCTCCGGGTTCCCGCATGTACTGATCGCGGCGGATCTCCACCATCAGCGACGTGACCTCGGTGTTCACGCCCCAATGGGCCCGCGGAACATAGGTGCCGGCGAACGGTGTGTTCAGCCGGACCTCGCCGATGACGGCGAAGGCTCGCTGTGCGGCAGCGGTCAGCCAGTCCGGTGTGTGCACGCTGTCGGTACCGAGGCAGATAGGCGGTCGCGGCCCGTCGCCGTGCAACTCGTACGGCAGGCGAACCGTCGGGTACGAGTGGACGTCGACGACAACCGCCCGTCCGACGGCGGCCAGTCGCTCGTCGACCAGGGAGGTGAACGCTTCCCCGTACGGAAAGAAGTGCTCTTCCAGAAGGCCCGGCTCGTCATCACGCAGCCTGCGCCCGGCGAACCCCTGGGTGTAGACCGGCCCCATCCCGGCCTTGAGCATCTCCTCGGTCTCGTCCGGGAACCGCTCCGGGTCGACGACCAGCCGCGACAGCCGGTTCACGAAGAGCCACGGCCGGCGTCCCGCGGCCCCGGCGGCGCGCAGGGCGATGACGTCGGTGTGCGCGTCGGTGAGGTGATCAAGCTCCTCGGCCAGCTCGAACCCGTCGACGACCAGCCCGGACTCGACAACCGCCCGCGACGAGTGCGGAACGTGCAGGATCACCGCCGACGCCGGATCCCCGGCCACCATCTCGAATGCCACGCCGCGAAGGCTACGCGCGGGGTCCGACAAAAAGCCGGACCCCGCGCAGGAACATCAGGCCGCAGCGAGCGCCGAGCAGCAGGTGTCGATGATCAGCCGCGTGACCACATACGGGTCACAGTTGGCGTTCGGCCGCCGGTCCTCGATGTACCCCTTGCCGTCCTTCTCCACCTGCCACGGGATACGCACCGAGGCGCCCCGGTCGGACACGCCGTAGCTGTACTCGGTCCACGGCGCCGTCTCGTGCAACCCGGTCAGCCGCTGGTCGATCCCCGCGCCGTACCCCTCCACATGCTCCTGGCGCTTCTTGCCGAGCGCCTCACAGGCGGTGATGATCGCGTCGTAGTTCTCCCGCATCGCCCCGGTGGAGAAGTTCGTGTGCGCGCCGGCACCGTTCCAGTCACCCTTGACCGGCTTCGGGTCGAGCGTGGCGGACACGCCGTAGTCCTCGGCGATGCGGTAGAGCAGCCAGCGGGCGACCCACAGCTCGTCGGCGACCTGCGGCGCGGCGACCGGGCCGATCTGGAACTCCCACTGTCCCGGCATGACCTCGGCGTTGATGCCGGACAGGTGCAGTCCGGCTTCGAGGCAGGCGTCCATGTGCGCCTCGACGATGTCACGGCCGAAGACCTCGTCCGAGCCGACGCCGCAGTAGTAGCCACCCTGCGGGGCGGGATAGCCGCCGCCGACCGGGAAGCCGAGCGGGCGGCCGTCCTTGAAGAACGTGTATTCCTGCTCGATGCCGAAGATGGACTCCTGGTCGCCATACTCGGCGGCGGTCGCGGCGCAGGCCGCCCGGGTGTTGGTCGGGTGCGCGGTGCCGTCGATCAGCAGCACCTCGCAGAGCACGATGATGTTGTTGCCCCCACGGATGGGGTCGGGACACGTGAAGACCGGCTGGAGCACGCAGTCCGACTTGTCGCCGGGCGCCTGGTTGGTGCTGGAGCCGTCGAAGCCCCAGATCGGGGGCTCTGCGCCGTCAGCCAGAACCTTGGTCTTGGACCGGAGCTTGGCGGTGGGCTCGGTACCGTCGATCCACAGATATTCGGCCTTGACAGCCATGAATGCCCCCTCCAGGGAAAGCGAAATAGGCGAAACAGCGCCCGGAGGCTAACCACCGAAGATCAAATCCACGTTTCCGATCCCGTACACCGGACACGTGATCCCCGTCTCGCCGAAACAAAGCAACGCGGCACTTCAGCAGCCGGATATTTCAGCCGATGAAGTATTCGTGACCCGCTCCCCCGCCGGCCGGGAACTCGGCTACCTGCTCCTGCAGGCCGGCCGACTGGTGCAGACCGCCGTCGAGGACGCCGCCGCCGATGCCGGAATGCCGTCGACCGACCTGCTCGCCCTCTATGTGCTCGGCCAGCACGAGGGCCTGACCGGCAGCGCGCTGGCCCGGCTCCTCTCGGTGCAGCAGTCCTCGATCACCCCGCTGGCCGATCGGCTGGAAAAGGCGGGCCTGATCGAGCGCGAACGTGACGGGCAGGACCGGCGCCGCATCTGGCTCTGCCCGACCGCGGAGGGCCGAACGGTCATCACGCAGGCCACCTCGGTCGCACGCGAGGCCCTCGGTGCGCCTTTCGCGCCGCTCTCCACCGGTTCCGCCGCCGCCCTGGCCGCCCTCCTCGACGAGGTCGTCGAACCGTGGCTGGAGGAGCTCGCCGGGTCGCGGGTGGCAAACCGCGACGAGAGCTGAGCCTTTCTCCCCTTGCTCGAACAGCCGTTCACACACCACGATCAGGGGAGGAATGTGAGGAGGCTCACCTTGCCCACTCCGAGGATCGTCGTGGGGTACGACGGCTCACCGGCCGCACGGAAGGCTGCCCGCTGGGCGCTGGACGAGGCGCAGCGCATCGATGCGCCGGTCGAGCTGCTGTACGCCTACGAGTGGCCCACCTACGTACCCGCCGCGGCGATGATGCCGGCGGCCGCGGTCTATCCCGACTCCGAGACGGATGACGCCGTCGGGGACATGCTCGGCAAGGCGATCGCCGCCGCCGGGGACTCCCATCCGTTCGTCCGCGTCCGGTCGCGCGTCGAGCACGGTACGGCCGCCGTGGCCCTCACCCAGCGGGGTGCCGACGCCGGCCTGCTCGTGGTGGGCGGTCCGCGCCACTCCGCGGTCCGCAATCTGCTCGGTTCGACCAGCGCCTCGGTCAGTGCACACGCCCGTTGCCCGGTCGTGGTGGTGCGCGGCGAACCTCGTACGACCGATCCGGTGGTGGCCGGCGTGAACGACTCGCCCACCGCCGGACTGGTGCTGCGGTTCGCGTTCGAGCAGGCGGCTGTGCGGGGCGTACCGCTGCGTGCGGTGCACGGCTGGCCCGCGCCGGACGGCGGCCGTGACCTGCTGTCGGACGCCAACCTGGCGGCGGTGGCCGCCCGGCACCGGCGGCTGGACGAGATCGTCGCGTGCTGGCGGCAGCGCTTCCCGCAGGTGCCGGTGACCACCGAGATCATGGTGGGCCCGCCGGGTGAGGTGCTCGCCGAGGCCGCCGCGGGCGCCCAGCTCGTGGTGGCCGGCGCCCGGATCCGCCGGGCGCTGCGGGTGGCCCTGCGCCCGTCGATCGGCCGCCATCTGCTGCACCGGGCCCGGTGCAGCATCGCCCTCGTGCACAGCGCCCGGCCCGCGATCCGCTTCTGACATTTCGCCGAAATTCCCTCGGATTCGCTCCTAGAGTGGATCGCGCCCACCAAGCCTGCGCCGTCCGAGCCCGCGCACCGCTGAGGCGTGCCGGAAAGCTGGTCGGATTGCGCACGGGATGACCGGCGCGCGCACAAAATGACGGGGGAAGCGATGCAGCCGGGAAGCAGCGGCACGGAGCGCGGGGTGCGGCGCGGACTGCTCGAGCGGTTGCTCGGCGACCGCAGCCTGTTGATCAAGAGCACCGTGGCGGCGGTGTGCGTCGCTCTCGTCGCGCTCGCGGTCACCGTGGTGGCGCTCGACCGGATGGGCCAGCTGCGGGACGACCTGCGCACCATGAAGAGCCACCACATCGACGGCATGGAACAGATCGCCAACATGCGCGACGCGCTGACCGGCATGTTCCGCGGCATGCTGCTCTACAACTCCGGCGGCGCCAGCAAGGACGCGCAGCTCACGAAGATGGGCGTGGACGCCACCGACGCCGCGGACCAGCAGATCGACGCCGCGGTGGAGGGCTACCGCGGTGTCGCCTCGGACGCGCCGGACCGGCTGGACCGGCTGGCCGCCTTCGCCGCCGCCATGCAGAACTACCGGGCGCTGCGCGACACCCTGATCTTCCGCAAGCCGCCGCCGGCCGGTTACGAGCTGCCCGCGCCCGACCAGATCCTCCCCGAGTTCGCCCGGGTCGAGGACGCGATGAACGGCGCCATGGACGAGCTCCAGTCGGCGGAGGAACAGGACGCCGACCGGATGGCCGCCGCCGGCAACGACTCCTACCAGCAGGCCCGCCTGACCACCCTGCTGGGACTGATCATCGGCTTCGTGGTGGCCGGTTTCATCGGCTTCGGCGTGATGCGCCTGATCAAACGGCAGCTCGCGACCGTCTCCTCCGCGCTGAGCGCCGTCGCCGGCGGTGACCTCACCGTCCCGGCCGAGGTGCGCTCCCGCGACGAGCTGGGACAGATGGCCGAGGCCACCAACCGCGCCCGCGAGGGCCTGATCTCCAGCGTGCGGCAGCTCAACCACGGCGCCGAGGTGCTCGGCGACGTCACCCAGCGGCTGAGCACCATCACCAGCAGCCTCGACGCCGAGTCCCGGGCCGCCGCCGAACAGGCCGGCATGGTGGCGGGCACCGCCAACGAGGTCTCGGCGAGCGTGCAGTCGGTGGCCGCCGGCAGCGATCAGATGGGCGCGTCGATCCGGGAGATCTCGGAGAACGCCAACAACGCCGCGCAGGTCGCGTCGAGCGCCGTGGGCGTGGCGCAGGCCACCAACGACACCGTCGCCAAGCTCGGCACCTCGTCCGAGGAGATCGGCAACGTGGTCAAGGTGATCACCTCGATCGCCGAGCAGACCAACCTGCTGGCACTGAACGCGACGATCGAGGCGGCCCGGGCGGGCGAGGCGGGCAAGGGCTTCGCCGTGGTCGCCACCGAGGTCAAGGACCTCGCCCAGGAGACCGCCAAGGCGACCGAGGACATCGCCCACCGCGTCGAGGCGATCCAGGCCGACACGTCGAGCGCGGTGGTCGCCATCCAGGAGATCTCCCGGATCATCGCCGAGATCAACGACTACCAGGTCACCATCGCGTCGGCCGTCGAGGAGCAGACCGCCACGACCAACGAGATGAGCCGCAGCATCGGCGAGGCCGCCAACGGCAGTTCCACCATCGCCGGAAGCATCAACGCCATCGCCGGCGCCGCCCACTCCACCACCGCGGCCCTGGGCGAAGCCGACGCCTCCGTCAGCGAACTGACCCAGGTGGCCGGCGAACTCCGCGAAGTGGTCCAGCGATTCCGCGTCTGACACCCAGGACGAACTTCTTGAAGACAACTTCTTTCTTGTACGACCGGCGGACAGCTCTCGAGGGTCGCAGCGATCAGCTGCCCGCTCCAGCCTGTGCAGCCACCGCCGGGCTGAGATCGGTGGTCAGCCTCCGATCAAAAACCGCAGATCAAAACCGAGGATCAAAACCCGCAGGTCACAGAATCGGGGCAGGGACCAGGCGCTGCACCCGGGCGACCAGGTCGGCGGGAGCGAACGGCTTGACCAGGTAGTCCTCGGCACCGACCATGCGACCCAGATCCATGTCGGACGGGCTCCCACGCCCGCTGACGATGATCACCGGGATGTGGGCGGTCTGCGGCGACGAGTGCAGCTCGTAGCAGAAGCCCAGGCCGTCGAGTCCCGGCATCGACACGTCGAGCACCACGAGCTGCGGGTGCTCGTTGACGGCCAGGGCCATCGCGGCGCGGCCGTTGTCGGTCACCAGGGTCCGATAGCCGGCTTCCTGCAACTCGGCGACCATCAGGTCACGGAGTTCGGCGTCGTCCTCGGCGATCAGCACGGTGGGCGGCAGCAGGGCCGCGGCCCACGCCTCGACCGGCCACGACAGCACGCCGCTGTGGGCATCGCTGAACGTGAGGGCGGTGGTCGAGGTGTGCGGCATGTCAGCTCCTTCTGTGCGCGGACCCGTCTCGATCGGGCGCCGCCGAGCCGACTGAAGAATCCCCTCCGGTGCAGTCCGGTTGCGGAGATCCCGCCTTGTTAGGTTAGGGTTGCCTAATTGCGGGTCCCGAACGGGTGCCTGACCAGACGCGGGGAGGCGAACCGTGACCCAGACCGTCGTGCCTACCGAGGCGCCCCCCTTCCGGTTCTTCCCGGTCGAGGTCGCGCGGGTGACCCGGCTGAGCCCGAACTTCCTGCGGGTCACCTTCACCGGCGACGACGTGGACCGGTTCGCCGACAACGGATGGGACCAGCGGATCAAGCTGATCCCGCCGCTACCCGGCTCCGGCCACGACCACCTGCCGACCGGCTCCGACTGGTACACGCGGTGGCGCACCCTGCCCGGCGATCAGCGCAACGCGATCCGGACGTACACGGTCCGGGCCGTCCGCGCCGACCGCCGCGAGGTCGACGTCGACATGGTGCTGCACGGGGTGAACGGCCCCGCGTCACGCTGGGCCGCCGAGGCCCGCCCGGGTTCCACGGCCGTCATCATGGGCCCCAACGCCGACTTCCCCGGCCCCTCCGGCGGCATCGACTTCCACCCGCCCGTCGGCACCCACCGCATCCTGCTCGTCGGCGACGAGACCGCCGTCCCCGCGATCACCTCGATCCTGGAGCGCCTCCCCGCCGACGCCTGCGGCGAGGCCCTGCTCGAGGTCCCCGAGGCCGCGGACTGCCTCGACTTCACCGCCCCGCCCGGCTTCCGCGTCACCTGGCTCTCCCGCGACGGCGCCCCGCACGGCACCCACCTGGTCCCCGCCGTCGAGGCCGCCGCCGCCCGCCTCCTCGGCGACTGCACCGCCACCACCCCGGCCGACCTCGAAGACGTGGACGTCGACGAGGACATCCTGTGGGAGGTCCCCACCGAGACCACCAGCATCAACGGCTTCTACGCCTGGCTGGCCGGCGAGGCAGCGGTCATCAAGACCCTCCGCCGCCACCTGGTGACCGCCTGCGGCGTCGACCGCCGCGCCGTCGCCTTCATGGGCTACTGGCGCCTGGGCAAGGCCGAGTGCTGACAGCCGCGTCACACCGCCGAGCCTGACCGGCCGCGTCACACCGCCGAGCCTGACCGGCCGCGTCACACCGCCGAGCCTGACGGGCCGCGTCTCAGCCCGGCCCGCTCGGAAGGCTCAACTCGCCGCCCGGCACGCCGATGCTCGGGCCATGAACGGTTATGCCGTCCGCACCGCCGCCTTCGCGGTCACGTACGGGACGATCTTCTGGGCCTCGAACCAGTCGTTCGGCCCGTACCTCTTCCTCCTACCGCCGATCGCCGCCGGCGCACTCTGGATGGTCGCCCAGACCCGGTTCGGGCTGCGCCGGTTCGACGTCATCGCCCTGGCCACCACCGCCGCCGTCGCCGCCACCCTGGTCGGCTCCGGTCTGCTGATGTCGCTGACCGCCGCCGTCTGGGCGGTCCTGCCCCCGCTGCTCTTCGCAACGCTCCTCCAGCGCTGGCTGCCGGGCTACTGGCTCGGCCACGGCGACCGATTCCGCCGCTCCCGCTCCTCGTTCGCCAAGCTCACCGGCGCCGCCGCCCTCACCTCAGCCGCCGGCGCGGTGCTCCACGAGATCGTCTTCCCGGGCACGGGCCTCACGGGCTCCCTCATCGAACTGCTCCGCGACACCGTGCTCATCACCCTGCTCACCCTGGCCACCCGAGCCGTGCGCCGCTCCCGCCACCCCGAGACCGGCGGTTCGAACGGCCCCGGCGGCTCAGGCGGCCCCGGCTCAGGCGGCCCCGGCTCAGGCGGCCCCGGCCGCGCTCTCACGGTCGTCCGATAGCCCCTCCTTGAGATCACCATCCACCCCCACGACGAACGGCACCGGGAAGGCCACCGGCATGACCATCTATGGACGATCCGCGCGACTCTTCCGCCGCTACGGACCGTGGACACTCGTGGTCACCGCCGCCACGGTCGCCGCCGCCTACGGGGTCAACCAGTCGGTTCCCGCCGAGTACCGCTCGGAGGCGGACGTCCTGGTCGAGGCGAGGATCGTCACCGGCACCACGCCGATCCTGCCGGACCTGGACACCGAACGGGCCGTCGTGCTCTCCGACGTCGTGGCACTGACCGCCGCCCAGCGGATGGGCGTGACCAAGGAAGCGATGCTCGACGACCTGGAGCTCGAGTTCGTACCGGGCGCGAACGTGCTGCGGTTCGTCTACTCGGCGGACAACCGGCTGAGCGCTCAGGTCCGCTCGAACGCGCTCGTCGAGGCGTACCTGCAATATCGCAACGCCGGCGCCGACACCCCGATCACCGCCGCTGCCGCCGACCCCTCACCGGTCCACCTCCAGCTGATCACCTCGCCGAGCCTGCCCGCCGAGCCGTACTCCCGGCCGCTTCTCCCCGACCTGGCCATCGGCCTCGGCGCCGGTCTGCTGCTCGGCGCCGGAACCGCCCTGATCCGCGCTCGCAGCCGCGGCCTGATCCGCAGCCGCGAAGACTTCGAACAGCTCTCCGGCGCCACGGTGCTCGCCACGATCGGGCGGACCCGGCACTCACCCGCCACCGGCCTGCCCGTGATGCTGCGCAACCCCGGCTCCGCCGCCGCCGAGTCCTACCGCTACCTGCGCACCCGCCTGCACCCGTCATTGCGGACAACCACCACCACGATCCTGGTGACCAGCCCCGGCGACCGGCAGGGGCGCACCACAGTCGCCGCCAACCTGGCGATCGCCCTGGCCCAGGCCGGCCACTCGGTCGTCCTCGTCGACGCCGACCTGCACCACCCCGTCCTGCACCAGACCTTCGACGTCCCCGGCGAGCACGGCCTGACCACCCTCCTCGACGGCGACGCCACGGTCTCCGAGGTCCTCGCCGGCACGCCGGTACCCGGGCTGCGCCTGCTGCCCGCCGGCCACCGCACCGGCGAGCACGTCGACCTGCTGGAGGGTCCGCAGCTGGCCCACGTCCTGCACGCGGTGCAGCAACACTGCGACATCGTGGTCCTCGACTCCGCAGCCGTACTCAGCGCCTCCGACGCGATCGCCCTCGCCGCCCTCAGCGACCAGATCCTCCTGGTCGGCGACTTCCGCCGCACCAGCCGCACCTCTGTGCGGCGCGCCCTGGCCGAACTCGCCGAGGTTGTCGACGGCAACGTCAGCGCGGTACTGCTCAACCTGCCCAAACTCGCCGGCGGCCTGACACCCCACGCCCGCGAACTCTCCCCGGTGACACCCGCACCCACCCTCTACGGCCGCCCCGCCTCCATCCTCCCCATCGACGACGAGGACGACACCGAGTACGAACAGCGCTATCCCGTCCCCGTCATCTACGGCTCCTCCAGCTCCTCAACGGTCTACACCTCCGCCGCCGCCTCCGACGCCCCCGAGCCCAACGCCCCCGAGCCCGACGCCCCCGAGCCCGACGCCCCCGCCACCGAGGCCGCCGAACCGGACGCCTCCCCAGCCGAGTCCGACCCGCCCGAATCCTCCCGCGAGGATGAGGTGGAGCCGCTGGAATCCGAACAGGATTCGCGAGAACCCGCCGCGGTCCAGGACGCGCGAAGCTGACCCGCTCTCCTGTCAGTTCATGGACAACACCGGGCGCAGTGTCCGATTAGCGTCGTTCCTGGAGCATGAATGAACCGCAACACATGGTTGGTCGCCGGTACACCAGGGGCATAGAGGGCATAACCCCGCCAGCGCATCCCAGGAGGTTTGAGCGATGACCACGAACCAGACCACGACAGGCAACGCTTCCGAGCAGCTCCGTTCCGTACCCGCCGAGACCAGCGGCACAGTCCGCCAGGCCGCCGAGACCGCCCGCACGAAGGCGACCTCCGCCGGCCAAGCGGCCCGCCGCCATCCAGCCCCCGTCGCAGCCACAGCCCTGGCCCTGGCCGGCGCCGTAGCCGCCGCCGTCTACTTCACCCGCCGCCGCACAGCCTCCCAGCTGACCCGCCGCCAGCGGCTCACCGCCCGGCTCACCCGCCACTGACCCGCTCCGCCGCTGACCATCCGGCCACCGGCCCAACCGGCCCAACCGGCCACTGACCCGACCGGCCCAACCGGCCCAACCGGCCGCTGGCCGATCCCGCCGCCGCCCTCACCAGCGGTGGCGCCCGAAACGCCGCCCGCCCGCTCGCCGGACTGCCCCCGGCAGCGGAACGCCGGCCGGGGCACCCGCCCCGGCCGGCGTCAAACCACGGTCAGGTGCGGTCCCCGGTGATGTAGTCGGCCAGCGTGGTTCGCTCGGTCTCCAACTCGTCGATCCGGTTCTTCACCACGTCACCGATGCTCACCACGCCCCGCAGAGCACCGTCGAGCACCACCGGCACGTGCCGGAACCGCCGCTCGGTCATCAACCGCTCGACGTCCTCCAGCTGCGCGTCCGGCGTGACCGTACGCACCTGTGTCGTCTGAATCGCACTCACCGGCTCGCTCAGCACCGCGGTACCGCGCGCAGCCAGAGCTCGCACGATGTCCCGCTCACTGACGATCCCGTCCACCACCGTCCCATCCCGGGACACCACCACCGCACCGATCTTGTGCTGTGCCAGAACGGCCAGGAGCCGCTCCATGGGGGTGTCCGGTGGCACCGTGACAACCTGCTCACCCTTGACCCGGAGAATGTCACTGATCCGCATCGTTCCTCCTCAGGAGCCGGCCCGCGTACCCACTTCTATGCCGAACCCAGCCACCCCTGTCAACCCAAAACCCCACACAACTACCCCCAGACCCCAATCCCGTCACTCATAGTCTCCCCCCAACCACACTCAGTACTCCCCCAACCCCCCAAAACAACTCACACCCATCCCCTCAAAGCCAGCTGGCCGTGAGCGGGGCCTTTCCGCCCGCAAGGCCCCCCTGGACGCCAGCCGAGCAACCCAGCTGGCCGTGAGCGGGGCCTTTCCGGCCGCAAGGCACCCCTGGGCGCCAGCCGAGTGAGCCAGCTGGGCGTGAGGGGTGCTTTTCGGGCCGCAGGACCCCGCTGTGGGCCGGCCGGGTGAGCCGGCTGGGTGTGGGTGCTGTTCCGCGGACCGAGTTTGACCGTTTTTGGGCAAAAAGAAAGGCCCACCCCGTCCGGGGTGGGCCTTTCTTTCATGTTTGAGTCCGGCGGCGTCCTACT
>NZ_JBHTDO010000036.1:0-11389 GCF_042666575.1 Actinoplanes sp. GCM10030250
GGCGCCTACTACTTCGACGCGATCGGCCGGGTCACCTCGTTCCTCGACCCGGACATGCAGACCTCGAAGATCACCTACGAGCCGGCCACCGGGCAGGCGTTCAAGGTCATCGAGGAGAACGGGTTCGGCCACAAGCAGACCCAGGAACTCGAGCCGGGCCGGGCCGTGGCGGTCAAGACGACCGACGCCAACGGGCACGTCAGCAGCGCCGAGTACGACCCGCTGGGCCGGCTCGTCAAGGGCTGGGCGCCGGGCCGGGCGGGCGCCGCTATCCCGGACTTCGAGGCGACCTACACGATTCCGAAGCCGGACGCGGAGGGTGTGCGGCAGCCGCCGTTCATCACCTCCAAGGCGCGTGGGCACGAGAACCGTATCGAGACGTCGGTGACGATCTACGACGGTCTGGGCCGGGAGCGGCAGTCACAGGAGCAGGCGACCGGTGGCGGCCGGCTGATCACCGACACGCTGTACAACAGCTCGGGTGAGGTGTGGCAGACCAACAACGCCTACTTCACCAAGGGCAACCCGTCGGGCAGCCTGTTCACCCCGGACTCGGAGATCGCGGTTCCCAACGCGACCCGCTACACCTACGACGGCCTCGGCCGGGTGTTGCAGGAGACCCCGATCCTGCGCGGCCAGGAAACCCCGGCACGCGCCACGAAGTACGAGTACGGCGCCGACTGGTCGACCGTGCGCAACCCCACCGGCACCGCCTCGTACCGGATGTACGCCGACACGCTGGGCCGCACCAGCCGACTCGACACGTTCAACGACGCCGCCGCCGGTGGCTTCACCTCCATGCGGTACGAGTTCGACGCGAGCGGCCAGATGGTCAAGGCGACCAACTCGGCGGCCAAGGCGGGCAACGACTGGTCGTGGAAGTACGACCAGCGCGGCCGTGTGGTGGAAGCAAGAGATCCGGACGCCGGTACCACCAAGAAGGTCTATGACCATCGCGACCGGGTGATCTCCACGACCGACGCCCGCGGCACGACGCTGGTCACGGAGTACGACGCTCTCTCCCGCCCGGCCAAGCAGTTCCTGGGCTGGGAACTGACCGACCTGCGCGCCGAGTTCACCTATGACACCGCGCCCGGCGGCAAGGGCCTGCCGGCGACGGCGACCCGGTACACCGACGGCAAGGGTTACAAGCAGTCGATCGCCGGCTACACCAGCGACTACCAGCCGACGGCAACCACGCTGACGTTGCCCGCGGACGTCGCGGCGACGTGGGGGCTGCAGACCTCTTACACCTACGGCTACACCTACACCGACACCGGTCTGCCGGAGGTGGCGACTCTTCCGGGAGTCGGCACCCTCCCCAGCGAGAAGCTGATCGCCCGGTACAACAAGGACGGCCTGCCGCTGTCCGTTTCGGGCCAGGACTGGTACGGGTCCGAGACGGCGTACTCGCCGTACGGACAGCTCATGCGCTCGACGCTGGGTGCTCAGCCGTACCGGGTGTGGGCGCAGAACACGTTCGACGAGGCGGATGGCGCGCTCACCGACCAGCAGGTCTACCGGGAGAACACCGGTGACAAGACGCTGGTCGGCGGGGTTCTCGCGTCGCACCGTTCGTACGGTTACGACAACGTCGGTAACGTCACGTCGATCCGCGAGCGGTCGGTCGGTATCGAGGAGCGGCAGTGCTTCACCTACGACATGATCGGCCAGCTGGCCAAGTCGTGGACCGCGAAGGACCAGGACTCCTGCTCGGCAGCTCCGGCCGCCTCGACCGTCGCGGCGGGTAAGGACAACGCGGGCTACTGGCAGGAGTACGAGTACGACCTGCTCGGCAACCGCACCAAGCTGGTCGAGAAGAACCTCACCGGCGACACCACCAAGGACACCACCAGCACCTATGTCTACGGCAAGGCCGACGGCAGCCAGCCCGGCACGCTCACCAAGGTCACCAAGAAGCAGGTCACCCCGGCCGGTGCGCAGGTCACGGCCGAAGCCGAGCGGCTCTACTCGCTGACCGGTGAGACAACCGCCGTCACGTCAGTGCAGAACGGTGACAACCAGGAGCTGTCCTGGACCTACGACGGGCAGATCGAGCGCATCTCCGGGTCCGGAACCAACGGCAAGTCGTCGTACTTCGGCCTGAGCAACGCCTGCCTCGACGTCGACCAGGGTGCGGCAGCGGCCGGGGCCAAGATCCAGATCTGGGGCTGCAACGGCAGTTCCGCTCAGAAGTGGACCTTCAAGCCGTCGCCCGGACAGGCCGACGCCAACCTGGGCACGATGACCCAGTACAACGGGACCTGGTGCGCCCAGCCGGTAGCGAACACGGCCGGCTCGGGCCTGGGGCTGCAGAAGTGCGACGGATCGGCTGCCCAGCAGTTCCGGCGCAGCGCGAGCGGCCAGCTGACCCACCCGGCGTCGAACCTGTGCGCCACGGTCAGCGCCGTCAACTCGCCGGTCACCCTCGCCACCTGCGCGACAGGCAACGCCGGTCAGGTGTGGCTGCCCCAGGACGAGACCACCTACATCTACGGCCCCGGCGGATCCCGCCTGCTGACCATCCAGGGCAAGCAGGCAACGCTGAACCTCGGCGAGGCGCAGCTCACCGTCCAGCAGGGCGGCGCGCAGGTCAACGCCCAGCGTTCCTACGCGGTCCCCGGCGGATCAGTCGTCCGGTACGCCCTGGGTGGCGGGGCGCCGGGCCTGGTCGCCCTCACCGGTGATCACCAGGGCAGCCCGTACGCCGAGATCACCCTCAGTGGCACGATGGGCATCCGGATCCGCAAGCAGGACCCGTTCGGCAACGAGCGCGGCACCGCCCCGCTCGCGCTGAACATGAAGGCGAACGCCGGATTCCTGGGCGCGTTGCGGGACGACTCGTCCGGCTACACACCCCTCGGTGCGCGTCTGTACGACCCGGAAGTGGGACGGTTCCTGTCCGCCGACCCCGTGGTCGACCTTGCTGACCCGCTGCAGCAGAACGGGTACGCCTACGCCCACAACAACCCGGTCACCCACTCCGACCCGACCGGCCTGTCCATCTCGCTGACCCCGTCCGAGCTGGCCTCGGCTCTCGCCGGCGCGGGCCTGTCCGCGGCGCAGATCGCCGAGGCACAGGCGAACTCCAACCGGTCGCTGACCGACGTGATCATCTCCGCCGCCTGGTCGATGCTGAAGGACTTCATCGGCATCAACGACGCCATGGCCTGCTTCGGCGGTGACATGTGGTCCTGCGGCAGCCTGATCATCGGCGCGATCCCATGGGCCAAGCTCGGCAAGATCCCGGCGGTGCTGCGGGCGATTGACCGCACCATCGCCGCGATCCAGGCCTGGCGTACGGCGAAGAAGGCAGCCGAGTTGGTGCTGGCCGCCGCACGCGCGGCCGAGGCCGCGGCATTGAACGCCAAGAAGCTGGCGATCGAGCGGGCAAAGAAGGCAGCCCAAGCCGCCAAGAAGAAGGCCGCCGACAAGATCAATACGATCAGCAACAAGGCGTCCCAGGCGACGAAGAAGACCGGTAGCCCGGTTCAGAAACAGGCCCAGGCCAAGGCCGCGCCGAAGAGCTCGTCGGCCGGCGGCACCAAGGGCGGTGGATCCAAGTCCGGTTCCGGGGGAGCTTCCCGCAGCGGCGGCGGTTCGAGCGCCAAGGGGAACGGCGGCAAGGCCGGCGGAGGTGGGGGCTGCTCCGGCTCCAACTCCGACAACAGCTTCACCCCGGAAACCCGGGTGCTGATGGCTGACGGCTCGACCAAGCCGATCGAGGAGGTCAGAGCCGGCGACAAGGTGATGGCCACCGACCCCGAGACCGGCGAGACCCGGGCGGAGACAGTCACCGCCGAGATCAAGGGCTCCGGGGTCAAGCACCTGGTCAAGGTCACCATCGACACCGACGGCGACCCGAACTCGGACGATGCCGAGGTCACCGCGACCGACGGGCACCCGTTCTGGGTACCCGAGCTCAAGGAGTGGATCCAGGCCACCGACCTGCGTCCGCGCCAGTGGCTGCGCACCAGCGCCGGCACGCTCGTCCAGATCACGGCGGTAGACCGTTGGACCGTTCAGCAGGCCACGGTGCACAACCTCACGGTGGGCGACATCCACACGTATTACGTGCTCGCGGAAGCCACGCCGGTTCTCGTGCACAACTGCCCGCCCGGATTCTTCTCCAAGATCTTCGGTGGCAAGCCGGAGCCGGAGCCGACCGAGCATGCTCCGAACGCGACGGTTAACGATCTCATCGGAATTGGGCACGACAATCTCGATGAGAAGGGCAAATGGAAGTCGGATCCGGTCAAGGTGGGCCTGGCCAGATCGATGACCGACGATGAGCTTCTCCTGAGCACGACCCGGCCGACCGGTGGTGAGATGTCCCTTCTGCGTTACCATGACGAGGACAACTACATGATCGAGGGAAACCATCGGATGGCCGAGCTCTTGAAACGCGCGGCTGACCCCAACAACAAGAGAATCAATTTCGACACGCCCATCTATATTCATCTGTGGCCGGGTGGCGTGGGTAATCGATAGGCCATCGCACTGAGGTGATCGGGGAGGGATGCCGCGGCATCCCTCCCCGATCACTTGCTGTCGGATCGTGTTCGGAAGAGGTGAGGCGGACAGTGAAGCCCGTGGACGATCTGAGCGCTGGATCATTCCTGAAGAACCTGGCGATTCTTGAGATCAGGGCGATGGCGCGACGCGCGAAGCCGCTGGAGTTCTGGCCCGACGACGACTACACAGCCTGCATCGCATGGCTCGCGGACCTCTGCCACAACATGCCGGACCTGTCCCGCCGGGCCGGCGGCGTGCATGGTGTCCTTCGGCTGCGGCGTGATCAGGGACGCCCGTTCCGGCATGCTTGGCAGGCTGCGGACTCGTTGGGACGGCACTGGATAGTCGATCGGCTGAAGCGCGAAGGACTTGCCTGGGACCCACCGGCCTGATCAGCCGCGCCGACCGCAACGCGGCTCGGCGCGTCATACTGCCATGTTCGTGATGCTCCCGGGCAAAGGGCGGCGGTCGACCATCCGGTGGCTCGCTGGTGTCGAAGTCGAGCGGTACGGCAACTTCCCCGAGTTCTTCGGCGCGATGGTGTCGCACAACATCAAGGAAGCCGACGGCATGAGGCAACAGCCGAAGGAGTAGGCAATGCGGGAGGGCGGCCTCAGGTGAGATGGATGCGTGAGAGGGCCACCAGCAGATCCTGGTTCGGCTGGCCCGTGCCCTCGACCGCGAAGCTCGCCGATCACACCGAGTTGGAGAAGCTGATCCTCACCGCGGAGCGGAACGGCTTCAGCAGAACGGCGAAGGGCACCCGCCCTGACAAGTCCCAGGACTACGTCCTGATGCCGTACCTGCTGGAGCCGGCCCCCGCACCGGCCTGGATCTGCATGGTCATCAGTGTTCCGCCGGGGCTGCTCGCCGAATCCGGCGAGCGGCCCCGGCCGTCTTTCGCGAGACTCGACGTGTCGCTGGACGACTTCAAGAAGCTGCGCGGCCTGAACAAGAGGCAGTCGAGCCAGCTGCTGCAATGGCTGGCCTGGGAGGCCTCCCGCGGCAAGCTGTCGGGCCGCACCGACGACGAGACCGAATAGGCCGCATTCCGGGTTCGGGCGACATGAGGCGGACACTGAGGCCCGTGGACGATCTGAGCGCCGGGTCCTTCCTGAAGAACCTGGCGATTCTTGAGATCAGGGCGATGGCGCGGCGTACGAAGCCGCTGGAGTTCTGGCCCGACGACGACTACACAGCCTGCATCGCGTGGCTCGCGGACCTCTGCCACAACATGCCGGACCTGTCTCGCCGAGGTGGCGGCTCACGTGGCGTCCTCCGGCTGCGGCGTGATCAGGGGCGCCCGTTCCGGCACGCTTGGCAGGCGGCAGACTCGATGGGACGGCACTGGATAGTCGATCGGCTGAAGCGTGAAGGACTCGCCTGGGACCCACCGGCCTGATCAGCCGAGCCGCCGCAGCATGGCTCGAAACGTCGTACCGACATCGCACGCCGGCGGAGGACAGCGACCATGAACGTGAATTGGGCAGCCGAGATCGATCGGATGATGGCGGCCAAACAGCTGCTCCAGCGCGCGGATCCGGACGAACTGTGGCGGCACGAGCCGCCGAATCCGCCGGCCTCCGACGAAGCCATTCGGCGCGCGGAGAGCGACCTCGGCCGGGAACTCGACGAGGAATACGCCGCGTTCCTGCGCCACGCCGACGGATGGCCCGCGATCCTGCAGAACACCGACCTGTTCAGCACCGCGGAACTGTCCGGCGGACCCTCTTTCACCGAGGCGAAGGAACTCCTGGCGGACCTGGAGCCGCACGCCGCCGGCGGTGACGTCTTTCCGATCGGGGCGTCCGAGACGAGCATCGACCTGTTCGTGATGCTCCCGGCCGAGGGGCAGTCGTCGGCCATTCTGTGGCTCGCTGGTGTCGAGGTCGAGCGCTACGGCAGCTTCCCGGAGTTCTTCGGCGCGATGGTGTCGCACAACATGAAGGAAGCCGGCGACATGAGGCGGTGACCAGCTCCGGATTCGCCGAAACGGCCCGGCCGGGGTAACCGCCGGGGTGTAATAGGGAACCAGGTCAGATGCGCCGGCTGATGTGGCGGGAGTGATTTCGTGACCATCCCTGGCTGGAACCTCGAGCGACCCGACGAGGAAGCGCTGATCGCTGACTTCGCCAAGAGCATGGGTGCCGACGCCGCCGAGAAGATCTGGGCACTGGCGTGCCACCAACTCGGCCTGTCCCGGCCGGTGGAAGATCTCGACGACCTGGTCCGCGCCGCCGACGCGATGGTCGACATCGGCGGCCTGATGCGGGTGGCCGGCCGCGGAGCGAGAATCCGGACGGTCACCTACCGGGCCCTCGCGACCCGGGTCTGAACCGGTAGGAGGTGCACGTGGTGAACACGGTGCTGCACGACCGGGACCGGCTGCGCGTCGTCGCGTCGCTCGACCTCGACAACGCGGGGATGCGGGCGGAACTGGACGTGGTGGCCGAGCGGATGGCGCAGGAGACCGGCATGCCCGTCGCGATGGCCTCGGTGGTCCTCGGGACGGCGCAGGCCACGGCGGGCGCGTTCGGGCTGCCCGGCTGGCTCCTGGAGACCGGCGGCCTGCCGGTCGAGTGGGCGTTCTGCACCCGCGCGGTGGCATCCGGCGGGCCGTATGTGGTCAGCGACGCCCGCAACGATCCGGTCCAGTCGGGAAATCCGCTGGTCACTGTCGAGGGCGTCGGCTGTTACGCCGGGATACCGATCACCGTCGCCGATCAGGTCGTCGGTGCGGCCTGCGTGCTGGGCGCCGCCGCCCACGAATTCACCGACGACGAGATGCAGGTTCTGCGCCGGGCCGCGGCCGAGATCACCGAAATCATCGGGCGTTACCGGAGCTGAATGCCGGGACGGGCTCCGTGCAACTCCCGCATTTCCGCCGCGAATTGCGCCACCGGCCCGTCCACCTCGGCGCCCGGAACGACCACGCTGATCGGCAACGCCGCCACCGGTCCGGCCGGCATTCCCCATTCCGCCAATTGGGCGCTCGACACCGCGTACACGATCCGCCCCAGACCGACCCACCCGTGACTCGCCGCGCACATCGGACAATGCTCACCCGAGGTGTAAACCGTCGCCACCGCCCGATCCGCCGGCGTCATGTTCCGCGCCGCCCACCGCGAGATCTCGAATTCCGGATGACGCGTCTCATCACCGTCCTTCACCCGATTCCGATCCTCGAACAACACCCCACCATCCGCCGCCACCAGCACCGACCCGAACGGCTCGTCACCGTCGAGAAGCGCCTCCCGCGCCAAATCAACACACCGCCGCAAATGGATTAGATCCGTCTCACTGATCGCCATGCGGGTAGTAATACCACGACCTTCAATGCAGATGTACGACAGTGCGAAGTCACGCCCGCACCAGCGCCACGGCCCTGCCCACCCCGGGCCGCAGCGCAGCCGCCGGCTCATGCGAGTGGCTGATGCCCACCCGCTGATCCCACCCGGATGGCCGACCCCGGCGCATCCGCCGTTTCATGCGGGTAGCAGACGCCGGCGCACCCGCCGACTCATGCGGGTAGCAGACGCCGGCGCACCCGCCGACTCATGCGGGTAGCGGTCAGGCGCCGTGAGCCAGTAGTTCCACGGCGACGACGGCCGCGCCGAGGGCGAACTCCGCGAACAGCACGATGAGCTTCTGCCACAGCGGCAGGCGTACCCGGCGGACCGCGCCGTAGCCGATCGCGATGAGGGCCGAGACCAGCGCGATCGTCGACGCCCGCAGGGCGGCCTCGACCTTCCACACCTCACCCGCGGCGAGGGCGAGGAACACGAACGGCAGGAGCAGCGAACCGAGGGCGCCGAACACCACCCGCAGCATCTGGCGCAGCTCGCTCCTCATCGGCAGTGCCGCGTGGACGGCGATGTGCGACACCACGTCCGCGACGAACACGGCGAGCAGGGTGCCGGTGACGGCGATGAGCAGGGTGACAGCGGCCTCGTCGGCGGTCGGATGGTGCGACCGCAGCGCCAGCACCACGGCGAGCGCGGTGAAGGTGATGTAGACCCGTTCCTTCAGCAGTTCGGCGCGGTGCTCCCGCGAGATGCCGCGTTCGTCGATCACCGCATCAGACTAGGCGGGCGCAGCCGCAACGCCGCACAGGAACGAGACCACCGGGCGCCGGGCCGACTGGGCATCAGCCCGGGCGCGAAGCTGGCTGGGGCGCCGGGCCGACTGGACGCCCGACCGACATTGGCTCGGGCCGGAGCCGGCACAGCAAACGCCGGCCCGGGGCTGGTGCTCCGGGCCGGCGCGTTCGGTGCTGCGTGGATCAGCTGGCGTACGTCTCGAACTCGGCCACCTGCGGCGTTCCCGACGCGCTGGTGATCCGGAACGTGATCTTCGTCAGCGAGGTCGACGAGAAGCTGACTGCCTTCGCGCCGGTGCCGGAGGCGAGGACCGTGCTGCCGTTGAGAACCTGCCAGTTCCCGATCCGGCCGGTCGCGCCGGACGCCTCCCGGATGTTGACCCGGGACACGGTCGTGGCGGAGCCCCACTTGACGGAGATGTCACCGGTGGTGCCGCTCGGCGACCAGTAGGTGCTCATGTTGCCGTCCTTGACGTTGCCGTAGCTGGTCCCGCTGGCCTTGCTGGACCCGTCAGCGCCACCCGAGAGGCTCAGGTTCGTGCCGCTGGGCTGGGTGGGCGTCACGGTCGGCGACGACGTGGGCGAGGACGTCGGCGAGGAGCTGGGCGACGACGTGGGCGAAACGGTCGGCGTCGAGGTCACCGAGCAGTTGCCGGTCGACGTACGGATCCCCTTGTTCGCGCCCGCCGTCTGGCTGACGATGCTCGGCACGCACGACGCGTTGTCCAGCGAGTACGAGTAGGGCACGCTCACGCTCGTGTTGGACACCGGGTTCGGCCCCGCCGGGTTGTTGTCGGTGCCCTTGGCCGACCAGGTCACGTTGTCGAAGATGTTGCCGCTGACCTGCCAGTAACCGGCCTGGTCGGTGTAGAACGTGCCGAGCACGTCCTTGGAGTTCTGGAAGTAGTTGTTGTCCACCTTCGCCCGCGCACCGGCCCGGGAGTTGATGCCCGACTCGTTGAGGCTCACGTAGTGGTTGTTGTAGATGTGCGCGATACCGCCACGCAGCAGCGGCGTCCGCGAGTCGATGTTCTCGTACTTGTTGTGGTGGTACGTGATGTTGCTGTTCCCGGTGTCGCTCTCGCTCGACCCGACCAGGCCACCGCGGCCGGAGTTGCGCAGGGTGCTGTAGGAAAGCGTCACGTACTCGACGTCGTCCTTCAGGTCGAACAGGCCGTCGTAGCCCTCCGACTCGCCGCCCGAGGCCTCCAGGCTGACGTGGTCCACCCAGACGTTGCGGACGGTGCTCTCCATGCCGATCGCGTCACCACCGTTGGACAGCGGCGAACCCGACTTCTTCACGTTCTTGACTGTCACGTTCTGGATGATGATGTTGCTGGAGTCCCGGATGTGGATGCCCAGCTGATCGAAGGTCGCACCGGAGCCGACACCGATGATCGTGACGTTGCTGATCTCCTTGAGCTCGATCTTGTCCGCGGCGGTGTTGCAGCTGTCGCCCGACACCTTCGTGGTGTTGCCGTGGTTGATCGTGCCCTGCACCTCGATGGTGATCGGAGTGCTGCTGCTGGCCCGGTTGCAGAGCGCCGTGTGGATCGCCGTTCCGGTGGTCGCCCGTACGGTGGCCCCGCCGGCCCCGCCGCTGGTCCCGCCGTTGCTGCTCGCGAACCCGGTGGCCGTACCGACCGCCGCCGATGCCTGGGGCGACGGCAGCGCCACGGCGATGGCACCCGCCGCCGCCGCAGTGCTCAGTACCGCCGAGAGTCGCAGTGCGACTGATCGTTTCATCCTCGCCTCACTTGTTCTCGTCATGGTGCGAACCACTGATGGGCGCGCGGCAGCCCCAGGCCGCCCTCCGTCGTTGGGCACCTCTACATGCAGGAAAGCGCTTTCCTGGCTGAGAATAGAGTCGCATCGATTAACGCGCAAGAAACAACGAAGAATTTTGGCGCGTGAAGATTCCCGCGCCCCCACCCGCTCGGCCATCCATCACCCTCGCCGGCCTGATCACATGCCTCAGCACCGCCCGCTCCGCCACCTCGGCGAGTTCGGCGTTACCCCGGGCGAGTTCCGCCGCCGGCCCGGGCGAGTTCCGCCGCCGGGGGCCAGGCTCGGTGGCTGCGCGCCAGCGAGGGTTCAGCGTCGGCGGCGGCGCAAGCTGGCCGGGCGTCGAAGGTCAGAGACGGTGGCTGCGGCGAGCCGGCAATCCGGCCAGGAGAGCGTCGAGGGTCTCTGTATCGGCCCATCCGTTGACCACGACGGTGCCGGAGCTGCTGATGGTGACTTCCAGCCGATCCGGGGTGACAGCCACGTCGATCGGTGCGTCGGCGATACGGTCGGTCAGGTGGATGAACTGCTGATTCGTCGAGCCGGCCCAGGGCCGCTCATGGTCGAGCAGATCCTCCCGGTACGGCCCCGCGACCAGCAGATCAGTCGCGTCGAGCAGAGCGGCGATGTCCTCGCGGCCCGCCGCCACTTGTTCGCGCAGATGGTCGTACTCATAGCCGGTGAACGTCATGACCGAGCGCCCGGCCAGACGCACCCCCGCTGCCACCGCGGCCAGCCCGGCCGCCTGCTCGAACGGTTCGCCACCGAGCAGTGTCAGCCCCGGCGTTCCGGCGTCGAGCACCCGGCGCACCAGATCGGCGGGGTCGGTCAAGGTTCCGTCGCGCACGCCGAAGAACTGAGGGTTGAAGCAGCCCGCACATCGAATGGTGCAACCCTGCACCCAGATGGCCGTCCGCTCTCCCGGCCCCTCCGCAGTCGTCCGTTCGAGGAACCTGGCAACCCGCACCCGAGGAGGCTCAGACACCGCCC
>NZ_JBHTDO010000036.1:11486-111529 GCF_042666575.1 Actinoplanes sp. GCM10030250
CCCCGGGGGTGGGCAGAGGCACCGCCCCGGGGGTGGGCAGAGGCACCGCCCCGGGGGTGGGCAGAGGCACCGCCCCGGGGGTGGGCAGAGGCACCGCCCCGGCAGCGGGCTCAGACATCGACTATCCGGCCGAAGGGCGGTGGTTCCGTGCTGTCCGGAGGCGGCGGTGGCGGATCGCAGGAGAGCCGGTCCCGGACAGCGACGAACTCGTGTGGCGCGAGACCCGCGGCGGCGGCGAACTCGGTGAGGCTGCTGAAGCCGTTGCGGGCATTCCGGGCGGCCACGACGCGGGCGGCTCGTTCCGGGCCGATGCCGGGCAAAGCGGCGAGCTGCTCCTCACCAGCAGTGTTGACGTCGGTGCGGCCGGCGGACTGCGCCGTCGAGCCAGGGCCTGACGTCTCCGGGTACAGGTCAGGCGTCGCCGGGTACAGGTTGGCCGATCCCGCGCTGGGCGAGAGCGGATAGGCCGACGCCGGGGCGGGCGGCGAGGAAACGGCGGCCGGCGGATAGGCCGACGCCGGGGCCGGCGGCGAGGAAACGGCGGCCGGCGGATATCCGGGAGCGGCTGTCCGCGGGGGTGCCGGGTCACCGTAGAACTGCTGGGGCGGCGGGACCACGTCCTGCAGCTGCGGTGGCAGTGGCGTGGCTGCCGGAGCTGGTGCGCCGGCGTAGGGCACCGGCTGGGGCTGGGAATACCACGGGACGTGGCCGGCACGCCAGCGCAGCCAGGAGGCGTTGATGATGAAGGCGTGGACGACGCTGATCGGCCACAGGATGAACATGATCGTGTAGGCGACGTTCTGCCCGACAGAGTCTGCCGCTGCCTCGCTGCCGAAGAAGAAGCAGACGTTGGCGATGACGCTGTAGATGACGCCGGCGATGGCCCAGGACGGTCGTTTCGCGCGCACGCCGACATAGAGGAAGCCGGTGGCGGACAGGCAGCTGAAGGGCAGGATCGGAGCGACCACCCAGGCGCTGTGCATGATGCGCCACGAGAGCCGGGCCGGGCCTGTCGGTTTCGGTGCCGGCTGCCCCGGCCGGGCGTGGTGGGCCGACTGGACTCCGTGAGCGTTACGCATCCCGGGGTCCGGGAACGGCGGCAGACCCGACGTGGGCGCCGGAAACGGCGGCATGCCTGAACTCGGAAACGGGGGTGGGGCTTGAGTGGGCGGCAGATAAGGCTGAGGCCGGCCTCTCTCAGGCGGGGTCCACGTCACGATTCACATTCCGATCCTGCACGGTGCGGGTCTCGCGGGTGAAGTCGGAGGTATACGCGCTGTCGCGCACCTCGCCACCGATCAAATCC
Organism: Actinoplanes sp. GCM10030250; assembly: GCF_042666575.1. Taxonomy (NCBI): domain Bacteria; kingdom Bacillati; phylum Actinomycetota; class Actinomycetes; order Micromonosporales; family Micromonosporaceae; genus Actinoplanes; species Actinoplanes sp. GCM10030250. The sequence goes on from NZ_JBHTDO010000036.1 coordinate 12,793, forward strand.
TCCAGCACGGCGATGTAGTCCAGGCAGTGGTCGCCGACGATGTCGACGGTCTCGGCGCGGACCTGGCCGTCGGCGCCGATGGTGACGACGATGCGGGGCCGGTCGGTCATGCCCGCTCCCGCTCGACCTCGAAGACCAGGCGCACGCTGGCGTCCTGCTCGACCGACTCGGACTCCAGGCGCAGGCCGGCAGCGGGTGCCTGATCCCGCAGCCGCTCCAGCACGGCCTGCTGGACGCGCCGTCCGTAGGCCGCGTCGACGCCTGTCATCAGCTCGACCGCACCGGCCTGGTCGACACCGGTGACGTGGGCGGCCCAGATGCCGTCAGCGTCGCGGGTGAACGTCGCCGTGCTCTCGGCCCAGGCGGCGGTCAGCGAGTCGCCGCTGGTGGTCACCGTCGCGCCGGTGTCGCGCAGGGCGGCCTCGAGCAGCGTCACGTCGCGCATGCGGGTCTGCACCTGGCAGATCAGCTGACCGTCGGACTTGCGCTCGGCAGCGGCCTGGACGGCGGCCGCCCCGGCCAGCGCCAACGGCACCAATAGCAGTGAGACACTCACCGTGCACCCCCGTTCGCCTGCAGTGCGCACACTTTAGCGGTCCCCACCGACACTTCACCTTCCCGCGGGCCCGGGGCGGTTGCTGAGGTCCCAGTCGTCGGTGGCCTTGGCCGAGACCGCGCGGTTGCGGGCCCAGCCGCGCAGGGCGTCGATGCGCTCGGCCTGGGTGACGCTGAGCGGCACGATACTCATCACGGCACGGATGAGGTCGTCGCGGCGCAGCGGGCGGCGTTCGGAGAAGGCGTCGAACAGGCCGACGACGACGGCCTGTTCGATCTCGGCGCCGGAGTAGCCCTCGGTCAGGCCCGCGAGTTCGTCGAGGAGCTCGGTGTCGACCGGCAGCTCGCCCGCGGCCAGGCGGTGCCGCAGCGCCCGGGTGAGGTGGACGCGCCACACGGCGATCCGCTCGGCCCGGCTCGGCAGATCGACGAAGAAGGTCTCGTCGAAGCGCCCCTTGCGCAGCAGTTCGGGCGGCAGGCCGTCGAAGTCGTTGGCGGTCGCGATCACGAAGACCGGATGCTGTTTCTCCTGCATCCAGGTGAGGAACGTTCCGAAGACCCGGGCTCCGGTGCCGGAGTCACCGGCGGCGCCGCCCGCGAAGCCCTTCTCGATCTCGTCGACCCACAGCACACAGGGTGCGACCGCCTCAGCCGTACGCAGGGCGGTGCGCATGTTGTGCTCACTGGAGCCGACCAGCCCGGAGAAGACCCGCCCGATGTCGAAGCGCAGCAGCGGCAGGTTCCACGCGGTGGCGACCGCCTTCGCCGTCAGCGATTTACCGCAGCCGGGCACGCCGGTGATCAGCACGCCGCGCGGTGCCGGCAGCCCGTATTCGGCGGCCTCGTCCAGCCACGATCCGTTGCGCTTGACCAGCCAGGCCTTGAGGTTCTCCAGCCCTCCGACGTCGTCGAGGACTGTCTCGTCCATCAGAAATTCAAGAACGCCGGACTTTCGTACGGTCTGCCGCTTCTCGTCATGAACGATCTCGAGGTCGGCGATGTCGAGCACGGTGTCGTTCACCATCGCCCGGGCGTACGCGTTCTCGGCCTCCTGCATGGTCAGCCCGGCCGCCGCCGTGACGAACCGGTCCCGCCCCGCCTCGTCGAGCGCCACCCGCAGCCGCCCGGACGCGGAGTTGCCCCGCACCATGGCGTCGAGCAGTCCGCGCAGCTCCGCCGGGCCGGGCAGCGGGAAGTCGACGATCGTGACGTCCTTGTTGAGCTCGGGCGGCAGCTCGAGAACCGGGGAGAGCAGCACGAGCGTGCGCGGGCTCCGGCCGGCGCGGAAGGCCTGGGCGATGTCGCGGACGAGCCGGACCACCTCGGCGTTCTGGGCGAAGAGCGGGTGCAGGTCCCGGAAGACGAAGACGGCCGGTTCGTCGACGCGCTGCACCGCCTTGAGGGCGTCGGTGGCTCGCTGGCCACCGGAGCGGGTTTCGCCGTCCGGCTGGACGAGGCCGCCGGTGAGCGACCAGGTCCAGACGGCGCGGGGCACCCGGACCAGCTCGGCGCTCGCCGCGATGCCGGCGAGGTGGTGCAGTGCCCGCTGCTCCTCGTAGGTCTCGAGGTAGAGCACCGGGAACCTGGCCTTCAACAACTGCGCGAACGTCTCCGCGAACGACCTCACCACGCCCCACCTCCCGGTGCAGCGTACGGCCCAGCGGCACCCGCACAGCCCACCGCCGCGCGCCGGGGAGCTCACACCCGTACGGCTGCTTGGGAAGTGTCCGCAACCCGGCAGCGAGGCCGCGCCGCCGCGGGAAAGATCGAGCCATGACTTCGGTCGCGGTGATCGGCGGGGGAATCGGTGGCCTGACAGCGGCGGCGTGCCTGCTCCAGGCCGGGCTGGACGTTCACGTATACGAGCAGGCATCCCGATTATCCGAGGTGGGCGCCGGCGTGCAGGTCAGCCCGAACGCCTCCCGCATCCTGCACCGGCTCGGCCTCGCCGGCCCACTCGCCGCCACCGGCGTCAAGCCCCTGGCCTGGCACCAGCGCAGATGGGACAACGGCCGCACGCTGCTGAGGGCCCCGCTCGCCGAGGCCCTGGAGGCCACTTACGGCTACCCGCACTACCAGATGCACCGCGCCGACCTGCTCGACGCCCTCGTCGGTGCCCTCCCGCCAGAAAGGATCCATCTCGGACATCGCGTCGTCGGGCTCACCGACGGCGGCGACGATGTCGACGTCCGGTTCGCCGGTGGGCAGCGGGTCCGAGCCGGCGTGGTGGTCGGCGCCGACGGGATCCACTCAGCGGTGCGGCAGGCCCTGTTCGGCGCTGACCAGGCGCATTTCACCGGCTGCGTCGCCTACCGCGGTGTCGTTCCGGCGGAGCGGCTGGGCCACCTCGGACTCGAGGTGACCGCGCAGATCTGGCTGGGTCCTGGCCGGCACTTCGTGCACTACTTCATCAGTGCCCGGCGGCTGATCAATTTCGTCGCCGTCATCGAGCAGGACGAGTGGACGCGCGAGTCGTGGACCGACCGTGGCGACGTCGGTGACGCGCTGGCCGCCTACGCCGGGTGGCATCCGCAGGTGCGGCAGATCATCGGTGCGGCGGACGAGACGTTCCGGTGGGCGCTGTTCGACCGGCCGCCGCTGCCGCGCTGGTCGCGGGGGCGGGTGACGCTGCTCGGCGACGCGGCGCACGCCATGCTGCCGTTCATGGCGCAGGGTGCCGCGCAGGCGATCGAGGACGGGGCCACGCTGAGTGCGTGCCTGCGGCAATTGCCGCCGGTTGCGGCGTTGCGCCGCTATGAGGAGGTACGCCTGCCGCGCACCTCTCGACTCCAGGAGATGTCGGCCGGCAACAAGACCCGGTTCCACCTGCCGGACGGTGACGCTCAGGCCGAACGGGACAGTCAGATGGCCGAGGGCTCCCGTTCCTGGTCGTTCAACGCGCTCGGCTGGCTCTACGAGCACGACGCGGGCGAAACGAGCTTGACCGCTCACGGTTCGCGTACTTAGGTTTCGGGGAGAACTCTATATCGATCTTGATGGATATCGGTCTTTGGATGGAGTCCCGATGCGACGTCGCCCCATCGTTGCGGCCCTCGCCGCAGCCGCACTCGCCCTGGCCGCTTGCGGCAGCTCGGGGGACGACCCGGCGCCCGGCGCCTCCGGTGCGCTCCAGAAGGTCGACGTCGGTGTGATCGCGATCGTCGACGTCGCGCCGATCTATCTCGGCCAGGCGAAGGGCTTCTTCCGCTCCCGCGGCATCGACCTGACGCTCACCACCGCGCAGGGCGGTGCGGCGATCGTGCCGGGAGTGCTGAGCGGGCAGTTCCAGTTCGGGTTCAGCAACGCGATCTCGTTGCTGCTGGCACAGAGCCAGAAGGTGCCGATCAAGGCGGTCGTCAACGGCAACAACTCGACGGGTGTCGCCGACGCTGACTTCGGTGCCCTGTTCGTCAAGGCGGACAGCCCGGTCAAATCGCCGAAGGACCTGGCCGGCAAGACGGTCGCGGCGAACACGCTGAAGAACATCGTCGAGACGACGGTGAAGGCCTCGGTGAAGAAGGACGGCGGCGACGCCAAGGCGGTCAAGTTCACTGAGCTCGCCTTCCCGGACCAGGTGCCGGCGCTGCAGGCCGGGCAGGTGGACGCCATCTTCGTGGTCGAGCCGTTCCAGCAGGCGGCGATCGCGGCGGGTGCCCGCAGGATCGCCTCGCCCTACGTGGACGCGGCACCCGACCTGACCGTCGCCCTGTACTTCACCTCGCAGCAACTGCTGGCCAGCGACTCCGGTCTGGTCAGCCGGTTCACCGAGGCGATGAAGGAGTCGCTCACCTACGCCGACGGGCACCCCGAGGAGGTGCGTCAGGCACTCGGCACGTACACGAAGATCCCGCCGGAGACGCGGGACGCGCTGATCCTGCCCCGGTGGCCGGCCGAGGTGAACACGGCCTCGATCGAGGCGCTCGGGAAGCTCGCCGTCGAGGACGGGCTGCTGAGTCAGCAACCGGACGTAGCCGCATTGCTGCCCTGAGTGTGTGGTTGCTGTTCAATACTGTGAACGCACACCGAGTTCTGCGGTAAGGAGTTGAGGATGACAGGTCCCGGGCGCATCGCCTACTTCGTCGTCCTCGTGCTCATCGCCGTCCTCGGGTTCTCCGTCCGGGTCGATCTCTGGCTGAGCGTCACCGTGGCCGCCGTCGCCATGGTCTCGGTGTCGCTGTTCGAGACGCTGCTGTCGCGGCGCCGCGACGATCACGCGGGGACACCGAGTTCGTCGTGACGGCGCTGAAGACGCCGGGCCACCCGCGGCCCTAAGCTCGGGCGGCATGAGCATCCTGCAGGCACTCGTCTCCGGCGTCGGCAGCGGCGCGATCGAAGTGGTCGAACTGACCGCGCCGCTGTCCAGCGGCACCCCGATCCTGAAGCTGCCGGAACCGTTCGCCAACACGATCACTTTCAGCCTCGAGGAGATCAGCCGGTACGACGACCGCGGCCCCGCCTGGTACTGGAACAACATCCACACCGGCGAGCACACCGGCACCCACTTCGACGCACCCGTCCATTGGGTCACCGGCCGCGACGGTGACGACGTGTCCCAGGTGCCGCTGCGCCGGCTGATCGCACCGGCAGTCGTCATCGACGTCGCCGACCGGGTCGCCGCCGATCCCGACTTCCTGCTGGAGGTCGAGCACATCCGCGAGTGGGAGAAGACGAACGGGCCGCTGCCCGACGGCGGGTGGCTGCTCCTGCGTACCGGATGGGACTCCCGTTCCGACGACCAGGAGGCGTTCCTCAACGCCGACGAGACCGGCCCGCACACCCCCGGTGTCTCCGTCGAGGCCGCGAAGTGGCTGGCCGAGGAGGCGCCGGTGATCGGGATCGGGGTGGAGACCGTCGGCACCGATGCGGGGGCCGCGCACTCCTTCGACCCGCCGTTCCCCTGCCACTCCTACCTGCTGGGCGCCGGCAAGTACGGGCTCACCCAGCTGCGGAACCTGCGGCAGCTGCCGCCGACCGGAGCTGTCGTCATCGCCGCGCCGCTGCCCATCGTCGGCGGCTCCGGCAGCCCGGCGCGGGTGCTGGCCCTGGTCGAGCGCTGATGAACGTCGCGGAGGTGGTCGGCGCCACCCTCGCGGGCCTGGGCGCCGACCACGTCTTCGGTGTGGTCGGCAGTGGCAACTTCCACGTCACCAACGCGCTCGTCGCGCACGGGGCGCGGTTCGTCGCCACCCGGCACGAGGGCGGCGCGGCCACCGCCGCCGACGCGTACGCGCGGGTCAGCGGCAAGGCCGGCGTGGTCACGGTGCACCAGGGCTGCGGGCTCACCAACGCGATGACCGGGATCGCGGAGGCGGCGAAGTCCCGTACCCCGATGATCGTGCTCGCCGCCGAGCCGGCAGCGACCGCCCTGCGCTCCAACTTCCGGGTCGATCAGGACGCCCTGGCCCGCGCGGTCGGCGCGCACAGCGACCGGGTGCACGGCCCGGACACCGCTGTCGCCGACACCGTTCGCGCGTGGCGCCTGGCGGTGGGGGAGCGGCGCACCGTCGTCCTCAACCTGCCCCTGGACGTGCAGGCCGCCCCCGCTTCGCTCACCGATCCGCCGGCCGTGCCCGTCGTGCAGCCGCCCCGCGCCTCCGACCAGGCGGTGGCGGACCTCGCCGCCCTGCTCGCCCGCGCCGAACGACCGGTTTTCATCGCCGGGCGCGGCGCGACAAGAGCCCGCGCCGAGCTGGAGGCACTGGCGTCGGCCTGCGGCGCGCTGCTGGCGACCTCGGCGGCGGCGAAGGGCCTGTTCGCCGGCAACGACTGGAACCTCGACGTCTCCGGCGGTTTCGCCACCCCGCTCGCGGCCGAACTGATCACTGCCGCCGACGTGGTGGTGGCCTGGGGCGCCGCGCTGAACATGTGGACCAGCCGGCACGGTGCGCTGATCGCCGTCGGCGCGACAGTGGCGCAGATCGATCTCGATCCGGCCGCCATCGGCGCCCATCACCGCGTCGACCTGGGCATCGTGGGCGATGTGGCGCAGAGCGCCCGGGCCGTGGCGGCCTCGCTGCCGGGTGCCACGAGCGGTTACCGCACAGATGACGTACGCCTACGTGTCGCCGCCGCCGGACGGTGGCGTGACGTCGGTTTCGCGGACGACGGCGACGCCACCCACATCGATCCGCGTACGGCCAGCATCGCCCTCGACGACCTGCTGCCCGCCGAACGGGTGATCGCCGTCGACTCCGGCAACTTCATGGGCTACCCGTCGATGTTCCTGTCCGTTCCGGACCACCGTGGCTTCTGCTTCACCCAGGCGTTCCAGTCGGTCGGCCTGGGCCTGGCCAGCGCCCTCGGAGCGGCCCTGGCCCGCCCCGACCGCCTGCCGGTCGCTGCCTGCGGCGACGGCGGATTCCTGATGGGTATCTCCGAGCTGGAGACCATCCGCCGGCTCGGCCTGGGCATGCTCATCGTGATCTACAACGACGACGCGTACGGCGCCGAGGTGCACCACTTCGGCCCGCACGGTCACCCGCTGTCCACCGTGGTCTTCCCCAGCACCGACCTCGCCGCGATCGCCCGCGGCTACGGCTGTGCGGCAGTCACCGTGCGCACCCCGGCCGACCTGGCTTCGGTCGCGGCTTGGGTGGCCGGTCCGCGTGACGTCCCGATGGTCGTCGACCTCAAGGTGGCGGCGGGACGGCCGTCCTGGTGGCTGGAGGAGGCTTTCCGCGGGCACTGACGTCCAGCATCCGCAGCAGCTCTCCCATCCGGCCGCGGCCACCCGGGGCGTTCGGGTAGCGCGACAGGACACTCACGACGACGGGGCCGGCCAGATCGTGCGCCTTCGCGATGTAGTCGGCACCCACCCGCGGATCGTCGCCGGCGTCAATTTCGAAGGCGCGCGCCGCGTACGCCGCCGGGCCCAGGATGTGCAGGACCTGCGTCGCTTTCGCCAGCGGGTGCAGGTACGCGGCACTGGCCGCACCGACAGCAGCCCGGGCCGCGTCACTGGCGGCTGCCTGCCCGGCATCGCGGGTCTCCTGCGCCGCCCGGTTCGCCGCCCACGCGGTGTCACGGATCAACTTCGTGCGCGCGGCACCCTCCGCGAACGCCCTCGCGGCGTCGACAGCGGCTCGCGGGCGGTCATCGCCGGGGCGTACGCGTTCGAAGATCGCCAGCACGGGTTCCGCGCAGGCCACGGCATAGGCAGTGACCTCGCGCAGTTCCGCCGTGCTCAGCTCGATAGTCAGGTCCGCACCGGCCGCCGTCATAGGCTGAACCGTATCGTTGAACCGCCGGTTTGAAGTTGGGCCTCAGCCGAGGTAGGGCGGAGCGACGCCCCAGCCCCAGTGCGGCACCGGCGCCCGGCGTGGCGGCGACGCCCCCGGCTGCGAGTTGGCGAGCGCAAGACGCGTACCCCATTCGATGTAGCCCATGAAGGCCGCCCGGAACTCCGGATCGTCCGGCAGCCCCACCTCGTCGGCGGCATCCGCCAGCAGGTTCACCCACCGCCGCCGCTGCGCCTCGGTGATCGCCTTACCGAGGTGGTGCCCGAGCATGTGCGCATAGCCACCCCGCTCCTCGCTGTAGCGGGCGGGCCCGCCGAACACCTCACCGAGCCACATCGCCACATACCGCGGATGGTCACCGTCCATGTGGGCGAAGAGCGGCCCGACCACGTCGTCGGCCACCACCTTCTCGTAGAACCGCTCGGTGAGCCGCTCGAAGGCTTCGGCGCCACCGGCCCACTCGTACAGGCTGGGGATGTTCTCGACCGTCATACGTCCACCTTAGACGAACGAAGTAAGTTTGTAATCACGTAATAAACCCGGCCGACGATTGATCATCGCTGTGCGGGGCAACCCCCGTACATGCGAGCTTTGACATGGCAGGGTACGGCGAAGGTCTCCGTCGAAACCGTCCCCGACCCCACGATTCAAGAACCCACCGACGCCGTCGTGCGGATCACCTCGACCGCCATCTGCGGCTCCGACCTGCACCTCTACGACGTGCTGGGGATGTACATCGACTCCGGCGACATCCTCGGCCACGAGCCGATGGGCATCGTCGAGGCGGTCGGCGCCGAGGTCACCCACATCAAGCCGGGCGACCGCGTGGTCATCCCGTTCAACATCTCCTGCGGGCACTGCTGGATGTGCAAGCGCGGCTTCTACGCCCAGTGCGAGACCACCCAGAACACCGACCAGGGCAAGGGCGCCTCCCTGTTCGGCTACACCAAGCTGTACGGCCAGGTGCCCGGCGGTCAGGCCGAGTTCCTGCGCGTGCCGCAGGCCCAGTTCGGCCCGATCAAGGTGCCCGACCACCACCCCGACGAGCGGTTCCTGTTCCTCTCCGACGTGCTCACCACCTCGTGGCAGGCCGCCAAGTACGCCGACATCAAGCCCGGCGACACCGTGTTCGTCACCGGCCTGGGCCCGATCGGGCAGATGTGCGCCCGCATCGCCCGCCACCTCGGCGCCGAGCGGGTCATCGCCTCCGACAACGTGCCCGAGCGGCTCGCCATGGCGCAGCGGCACGGTATCGAGACGCTCGACACCGGCAGCATCGACGTACCCGCCGCCGTGTTCGACATGACCAACGGCCGGGGCGCGGACAGCGTCATCGAGTCCGTCGGCATGGAGGCGCACGGCTCGCCGATCCAGTCCGCCGCGGTCAAGGCCGCCGGGATGCTGCCCGACCCGCTCGCCCGCAAGGCCGTCGACACCTTCGGCATCGACCGGATGGCCGCGCTGAACACGGCCTTCGCGGCGGTGCGCCGGGCCGGCACGGTCTCGATCATCGGTGTGTACGGCGGTCAGGCCGACCCGATCCCGATGATGGACCTGTTCGACAAGGGTGTGACGCTGCGGATGGGCCAGGCCCACGTGAAGCGCTGGGTCGACGAGATCATGCCGCTGCTCACCGGCGACGACGACCCGCTCGGCGTGGACGACCTGGTCACGCACCGGCTGCCGCTCGAGGAGGCGCCGCACGCGTACGAGATCTTCAAGCACAAGCAGGACGGCTGCATCAAGGTGGTCCTCAAGCCCTGACGGCCGCCCAGCGCAGGCCGCGCTCGGTGATGGTCCGGACCTGGGGGACGGCCAGGTCGTCCGGACCGTGACCGAGCGTCGAGACGAACACCCGCCCCTGCCCGAAGCGACGCACCCAGACCACCGGTATCACGGCGCCCGCCGTCTCCGGAGCGCCGTGGTCGCCGGTGAACGTCGTGGTGGCCAGCACCTCGAGGGTGGGATCGGTGTGGCAGAAGTACTGCTCGGTGTGCACGCTGAAGCCGCCGACACCGGACACGATCGGATGCTCGGCGACGATGTCGACGTCGTAGTCCACGAAGCCACCGGGATGGCAGACGAACCGGCCCCCGACCATGAACTGATATCTGGCGGCCTCGAAACCGGTGGCCACGATACCGCCGTGCCAACCCGCGAAGCCGGCACCTGTGCGGACCCGTTCGACCAGGTTGTGCTCCTGCTCCGCGGTGAGCCTGCCGCCGGTCCAGCACTGCACGATCAGGTCCGCGCGAGCCAGGGCGCTCGCATCCTCGTACACCTCAAGGGTCTCGAAGGTCTGCACCTCGAAACCGGAGTCACGCAGCCCGTCCAGGAACATCTCGGTGCATGCGACCGGTTCGTGTCCCGCCCAGCCACCTCTGACAACCATTGCTCTCACGCTGCGATCCTAGGGTGTCGATCAGAGAGCGGCTCGTTCGTCGGTTGAGTGAACGGGCCACACAGGCCCCGGACGAAACGGACGCACACCATGGCCAAGTACATGCTCCTCATCCACGGCGACGAGCAGCGATGGGCGACGATGACGCCCGAGGAGATCGCGCGGCGCGACGCCGGCCACCGGGACTTCGTTGCGGGTGCCGGCGGCGCGATCGTCGAGGGCAACCGCCTCCAGGACGCCGACAACACCACCACGCTGCGCGGGACCACCATCACCGACGGGGCTTTCCTGGAGACCAAGGAGGTGCTCGGCGGCTACTACGTCGTCGAGGCACCCGACCTGGACGCGGCCATCGCGATGGCCCGCAAGCTGCCGGAACTGGCGTGGGACTACAACGCCGTGGAGGTCCGCCCGGTCTGGGAGATGAGCTGAACGTCAGCGAGGCCGTCGCCGACGCGTACCGCCGGGAGTGGGCCGCTGTGCTCGCCTCGACGGTGCGCGTCGCCCGGGACCTCGACCTCGCGGAGGAGTGCGCGCAGGACGCGTACGCCCAGGCACTGCGGGTCTGGCCGCGCGACGGCGTTCCCGAACGTCCCGGCGCGTGGCTCACCACCGTCGCCCGCAACCGGGCCCGCGACCTGATCCGCCGGGAGTCGGTGCTGCGGCGCTCCCTGCCGCTGCTCGTGGTCGACGACGCGCAACCGGGCCCGGACGAGACGGACGGCCCGCCGGCCGTCGACGACGACCGGCTGCGGCTGATCTTCACCTGCTGCCATCCGGCGCTGGCCCACGAGGCGCAGGTGGCGCTCACCCTGCGCCTGCTGTGCGGGCTGTCGACGGCCGAGGTCGCTCGCGCCTTCCTGGTGCGCGAGTCCACCATGGCCGCCCGGATCACCCGGGCCAAGAAGAAGATCAGCGCGGCCCGCATCCCCTATCGGGTGCCGGACGACCTTCCGGAACGGGTCGGTGCCGTCCTCGACGTCGTGCACCTGGTCTTCACCACCGGGCACACCGCACCCGGCGGCACCGATCTGATGCGCCGGGATCTGATCGACGCGGCCATCGAACTCGGCCGGGTGCTGCACCTGCTGCTGCCCTCGAACTCCGAGGTCAGCGGCCTGCTCGCGCTGATGCTGCTGATCGACGCCCGCCATCGGGCCCGCGCCCACGACGACGGGCGGCTCGTGCTGCTCGCCGACCAGGACCGCACCCTCTGGGACCGCGCGCTGATCGAGGAGGGCATCGCGTTGCTGGTCGAGGCACTGCGGCCGGCGCCGGGCCGGTATGCGGTCCAGGCCGCGATCGCCGCCGTGCACGCCGAGGCGCCGGCCTGGGCGGACACCGACTGGACCGAGATCACCGCCCGCTACGACGTGCTCCGGACACTCTGGCCGTCACCGGTCGTCGAACTCAACCGCGCGGTCGCGGTGGGCATGCGCGACGGTCCGGCGGCCGGCCTCGCGGCTTTGCAGCCGCTTCTCGCGGAACCTGCCCTGGCGGGCTACGGCTATCTCAGCGCGGCCCGGGCGGATTTCCTGCGGCAGGCGGGTCGCTGGGCAGAGGCACTGCAGATGTACGAGGAAGCACTGCTCCTGACCGGCAACGGCGCTGAGCGAGCGTTCCTGTCGGGGCGGCTCGACGAGGTCCGCGGCCACCTGGATCGATCCCGCCCGGATTGACCTGGCCTGGAAAACTGAAGTCGTGGACGAAGCACCGCGGACAACCAAGGCTCGCCAGGTCTGGGATCAGGCCGCGCCCGGTTACGACCGGCAGATCGCGTTCCTGGAGCGGCACTGGTTCACCGGTGGGCGGGAGTGGCTCGGCGCCCGTGCGACCGGCCGGATCCTCGACGTGGGTGCGGGCACCGGCCGCAACCTTCCGCACTATCCGGCCGGGGCGGCGATCACCGGCATCGACCTCAGCCCGGCCATGCTCGCCCACGCGCGCCGCCGCGCCGCGGATCTCGGGCTCGCCGCCGACCTGCGCGAGGGCGACGCCGAGCACCTGCCGTTCGCCGACGGGTCGTTCGACACCGTGGTGTGCGCGCTGTCGCTCTGCACGATCCCGGACCCGCGGGCCGCCCTCGCCGAGATGCGCCGCGTGCTGGTTCCGGGCGGCCGCCTGCTGCTGCTCGACCACATCCGGAGCAGCTGGCCGCCGGTTCACGCCGTGCAGTGGCTGCTGGAGCGGATCACCGTGCCTACGGCGGGGGAGCACTTCACCCGCCGTCAGTTGCCGCTGGTCCGGGAGGCGGGGTTCGACGTGGTCGAGACGGAGCGGCTCAAGGCCGGCAGCATCGAGCGTGTGCACGCCGTTCGGCCGTGATCCGGAGGGTGGCGACGGCCGCGCGTGCGTGCGTGCCGTTCGGCCGCGCGTGCACGCCGTTCGGCCGCGCGGGCGTGCCGTTCGGCCGTAATCCGGGAGGGTGGCGACGGGCGTCACATGCAGCGCTTGCAGGCCGTTCGCCGGTAATCCGAGAGGGTTGCGACGACCGCCACATTTTTCCTGAATAAGACTTTTCGTAGTTCGGCCGACGTAGTTTTTGTCCGGATACCGATGTATTTATGTCGACGCCCAGACATCCACTGACGCCGAAAGAGAAAGCGCCACCTTGCTCCAGTCGCTCGCCGCCCTCGCCCGGTTCGCCGATCCGATCACCCTCGTCGCCGTGGGTCTCGTGCTCTGCGCGGCCCTCGCCGCACTGCTGCGCCGCAAGGTCCGGCCCGCTGTCGGCGCCGCCTGCACGGTCGTGGTGACCCGGTTCCGGCCGCACCTGCCCGCCCCGCTGCGGCGGGTGGCCCGCTGGTGCCGCGCCCGGATCGACGCGGCCATCCTCCGCACGATGCTGGTCAGCGGTGTCGCGGCCGGCATCGCCTGGATGGCGGCCGAGACACTCGGGCTGATCGGCCCGGTGACCGCGGCGATCTCGGCGACCCTGTCGGTGCAGATGAGCTCGCACGCCTCACTGCGCGAGGGCACCCAGCGCCTGATCGGCACCCTCGCCGGCATCGCCGTCGCGGTCGGCGTGTGGCAGCTGTTCGGCCTCACCCCGTGGTCGATCGCGGTCATCGCCGGGTGCGGGCTCGCCGTCGGCCGGCTGCTGCGCCTCGGTGACGGCTCCGTCGCCGTACCGGCCACCTCGCTGGGCATCCTCGTCGCCGGCAGCCACGTCACCGAGGCCTTCGTGTGGCAGCGCGTCGCGACGACAACCCTGGGCATCGTCGTCGGCGTGATCCTGTCACCGCTCGTCGGCGGCAAGAGCCCTCTCGAACACGCCCGCGAGACGCTCGCCCACCTCTCGGCCGAGATCGCCCGCCTGCTCGCCGACCTCGGCGCCGGAGCCCGCGACGGCTACACCCAGGCCCAGGCGGCCGAGTGGCTGGCCCGCTCCCGCGAGTTGGACGAGGACCGCAGCGATGCCGGCACCGCCGTCGAGGAGCTCTCCAAGCAGGCACGCTGGTCCCTGACCACCCCGGTCGCCCAGGTGCTGCCCCTGCAACAGACGCTGCGAGCCCTCGACCACGGCGTACACCAGGTGAACTCGGTGGCCCGCTCGATGTTCGACGCCGCCGCCACCCCGCACACCGCCGACGTGCCCGAGCAGATCGGTCAGGTCCTGATGGCCGCCTCGGACGCCTTCACCGCACACGCCGACCTGGTGGCGGACTCGCACGGCGGCGCCCCGCACGACGCCAGTCACCTCACCGGGCTGCTCGACGGACTCCGCGAGGAGCGGCGCCGGACCCTGCGAACGGTACGCACCGAGCTCGACGACACCGCTGTGCTCGTACTGACCGGCTCGATCATCACTGATGTGGACCGGATGGCCGGGTCGCTCGAGCGGTCGGCGCCGGCCCTCGCTGTCGGTGACTGGACGCCGGAGCCGGGGATTCCCGCGGTGTCCGAGGTGCTGCCCGCCGTACGGCGCATGTGGGACAAACGACGCGACAAGATCGCCGCCTGATCCCTGGCCGTTCCCGCCCGTGGCCGTTCCCGCCCGTGGCCGCTCCTGCCCGTGGCCGCTCCTGCCCGTGGCCGCTCCTGCCCGTGGCCGCTCCTGCCCTTGGCCGTTCAGAACCGGGTGAGTTTCCACCACAGGGACGGTTCGGGGGCGGCGGCGTCGGTGCGCAGTTTCACCCGTACGCCAGATGCCTCGACCGTGCCGACCTCCTGCCCGGCGGCGATCCCCGCAGCCGGCGGAGTGGTCTCGACCTTGACCGGAACTGACAGGCCCGGCCACCCGACCACCTTGAGCGGCGTTGCCGGGCTGACGGTGGCGGTGGCACCCCACTCGGTCTCCACCTTCCCGGCCGGCGCCGCCGCCAGAAGCTGATATTCCTTAACGGTCTTGCGCACCGCCGTCAGCAGCTTGCGCACCACCCGGTTGGTCGCGGCGAGCTGCTCCGGCGTGTTGGCTCCCGGCTGGTTGAACACCGCACCGACCAGAATCAGCGTGCGCGAGCCCACCTTGACCCGGGAGGCGAAGAGCAGACACCCGCCCGCCTGGTCGGTGGAGCCCGTCTTGATCCCGAAGACCCCGCTCTCACCCAGCAGGTCGTTGTAGTTGTTGATCTGCCCGGCCACCGGGATGGTCGCGTCCGGCAGCTCGACGATCTCCGCGAACACCGGCATCTTCAGCGCCGCCCGACCGAGAATGACCTGATCGGCGGCGGTACTGATGGTGGTCGGCAGGAAACCGCTCGGGTCGCTGTAGTGGGTGTTCGCGAGCCCCAGCTCGTCGGCGGCGTCGTTCATCTTGTCGACGAACGCCTCCTCGCTCCCGGCGTCCCAGATAGCCAGCTGGTGGGCGATGTTGTTGGCCGACGGCAGCATCAGGGCCTCAAGAGCGTCACGCTGAGTGAGCTCCTCGCCCTCCACGACATGCACCAGGGACTGCCCGGTCGCCTTACGCCTCTCGTAGTCAGCCACGTCCTCCGCGGAAACGGTGAGCTCCGGCCCCTCCTGATTCCCGTTGAGCGGATGCTCCTGCAGAATGACAAAAGCGGTCATCACCTTCGCAACGCTGCCGATCGCCTTCGCCGGCCCACCACCCGAACCCCCGAGCCGCCCCAGCCCTTCGATCATCAGCTCGGCAGAGCCCTCACCCGGCCACGGCATGGTCGCCGGCTTCCCCGGAACCCGAAGCGTGCTACCGATCGACGTGGTGAGCGTGGCCGCCGGATTATCCCGCGTCAGCTGCACAGCAGACCCGGTGCCGAGCAGGCCCGCTAGTACGAGCACTGCGATCAGCGATGCCAAGAGGGTGCGACGCGATTTAGGCGCCGGCTTGGAACTCCCGTAGACAGCACCGGCCGCCGGAGCAGACGCGCCGGACGCCCCAGCCACAGGCACTTTCGCCGAGCCGGCCGCGGAAGCCGGCGCTGTCGGCACTTGCGCCGAGCCGGCCGCGGAAGCCGGCGCTGTCGGCACTTGCGCCGAGCCGGCCGCGGCAACGGGCGGAGGCGTTGGCGCCTGTGCTGAGCCGGCGGTCGCGGCCGGCGCCGTTGGTACTCGTGCTGAGCCGGTCGCCGGAGCTGCGGGTACCTGTACCGAACCGGCAGCCGGTGCGCTCGGTGTGGCAGGCCCGCCGCTGGTCTGGCCCGGAACGTCGGGCGTCGGCGCCTGCATCATCGAACTCCTGCTCCTCCGGCCCGGCCACCCCGGGCGCCGCGGCAAGTATCACCGGCCGGGTCAACCGACGTACCCGTTAGGCGTACTCCCGCGCCTACCCAGCTGGCCGTGAGCGGGGGTTTGCGGGCCTGGAGGCACCGCTGAGCGCCAGCTGGTTTGCTCGGCTGGGCGTGAGCGGGGGTTTGCGGGCTTGGAGGCACCGCTGAGCGCCAGCTGGTTTGCTCGGCTGGGCGTGAGCGGGGAGGGGCAGAGGGGGTAGAGGGGGTCGAGGGGAGAGATTGTTAGGGGGACTAACGTAATTGGTAGACTTGGGGGGTGGAGGGTGCGAAGCGGCTGACTGACTTGCGGACCCGGCTGCTGTCTCTGGCCGCGCTGCACTCGGATCGGCTGGTCAATGAGGAGTTGGGTCGGGCGGGCGCGCGTAAATGGCACTACGCGGTGCTGGCCACCCTCGACGAGTTCGGTCCGGCTAGTCAGGCTGAGTTGAGCAACCGGACCCGTATCTACCGTAGTGACCTCGTGGCCGTCATCAACGAACTGGCCGAGCAGGGCAACGTGGAGCGCTCACCAGATCCGGCCGACCGGCGCCGGAATGTAGTCAGCCTCACCGATGCGGGGCGGCTACAGCTCCGCCGGCTCGATGAAGTGCTCGCCGGCGTCGAGAACGGGATCTTCGCCCCGTTGTCCGCGGCGGAGCGTGCCGAACTCGCCCGCATGTTGACCGTGGTGATCGACCACCACGGCGGACACAGTATGTGAGCCCACGGAACGCCAGGATCGTGAGGCCGGTCAGCAGGGCGAGCCGGTCGTAGTGGCCGTTCTGCTGCCAGAGCACGGGCAGTCCGGCGTACGGGATCACTAAGCGGGGTAGTCCCCGCACCGACGAGACCGGCATGGGCATGGGGTCCGCAAACCCGTTCGCGTCGCCCTTGGTTGTCAGCGTTCCGTCCGGATGGCGCCCGATCACTCGGTGGAGCAGGAGGCGGCCTGGCCTCTCCGGGTTGTTCCCGATTACCGCCTGCCCCACCTCGATCCGCCGTCCCGCGATCGGTGCGGCCACCACCACATCACCCGCGCGGATCGACGGCTCCATCGACCCGGAGACGACAACCGCACTCGTCCAGCCGGCCGCCGCCGCCACGGCGATGCCGAGCACCGCAACGGCCGCGGTCCCGGCGGCGATGCGAGCCGTCAGGACGGTCTTCGAGCGAACCGGGCCCACGTAAGGAAATTCGGCAGGGTGCGGGTTTCCCTGAACGCGTTTCGGTCCGGGATGTCCGACTACGTCGGACAGTCACTGTAGATCTGTATCCAACCTGCGGAAACGAACGTGTTGACACGATCATGACGCGCTGCCAGGATTCCCGAAAAGGTTTTCGTTGATCGCTCGGGACGGGCGCACGGGGCGCCCCGCCTGAGACGCCGTGGCCCCCACCGTCCGCCGCGAGTCCACCGAGCGGCGATTCGACCCCAAGGAAGGCGTCCGCTCGTGACAACGCCAGCGATACCGATATCCCACAAGGCCACCCTGGCCACCGTGCTGATGCTCGCCGGCCTGCTGACCACATCAAACGCCGCCGAGGCGGCCCCAAACGCCGCCAAGGCCGCCAAGGCCGCACCGAACGCCGAAGCCAAGGCCGCACCGAACGCCGAAAGAGCAGCAGCCAAGGCAGCACCGAACGCCGCCACCCCGTACCCCGTCTTCACCGGCAGCTCCGACCCCGTCCCGGACGAGCGCACCGGCTACCACCCCCGCAACCAGCTCCAGGCCATCTTCGACGCCGACCAGGCGAACGGCGCGGGCAGCAGCTCCGACCAGGACTTCTGGATCGACCGGATGCTCGCCCGCACCGGCAACCAGCCCGGCGGCTCGAACGGCGACGCCAACCAGTACCTGTTCAGCCGCGGCCGCGCCGTCTTCATGAAGACGCACCAGCCGGCCACGCTGGGCTTCGGCGGCGAGGTCGCCTACATCGAGTCGATCGCCGGTGGCCAGGGCGCCTACACGATCACGGCTTCGGCGGGCGGCGCCGACATCACGCTCACCGAGGATGCCGCACAGCGCAAGCAGACGCCCAGCTACTGGCGCGGGGTGTTCACCAACGCCGCCGCCGGGCTGCGGGTCGTGCAGACGAAGTTCATCACCGACGCCAACGTTGCGGTCACCAACCTCGAGGTGTCCAGCACCAACGGCGCCGCCAAGGATGTCACGCTCACCGCGAGCTCACCGTTCGCGCGTACGGTCAACGACAGCAACGGAGAGCTCACCGGCGCCGTCCGCGCCTTCAACAAGCTCACCGACCTGTTCCCGCGCTTCTCCGGCGACGGTTTCACCCCGGCCGAGGGCACGCTGCGCCAGACGATCGCGGTTCCCGCCTCCGGCGCGGTCCGCACCAAGGTGCAACTCGGTTTCCTGGCCCGTGAGGTCCCCGCGTCGGCCGCGGAGTACGAGAAGTTCCGCGGCCTGGCCCCCGCCGCCGCCTTCTCCGAGCAGGTCACGGCGTACAACCGGTGGTGGGCGCAGAACGTGCCCTATCTGGACACGCCCGAGGACAACATCGACAAGACGCTGTTCTACCGCTGGTGGCTGATGCGGTACAACTTCCTCGACGCCGATATCCCGGGTAACGACTACCAGTTCCCGACGTCGATGGAGGGCGTGCTCGGTTACAACAACGCGATCGTCCTGACCGTCGGCATGTTCGTCGACGACCTCAAGTATTTCCGCGATCCGAGCTACTCGTACGGGCCGTGGATCTCGGCGGGGGAGACGTCGAAGAGCGCGAAGTACGTGGACAACCCGGGTGACCCGGCGAACTGGTCCAACAGCTACACGCAGTACATCTCGGAGGCGGCCTGGCGGTCGTACCAGCTGCACGGCGGGCCGAAGGCGGTCGCGGAGAACCTCGGCGAGTACGCGGAGTACGACGTCGAGGGCCTGCTGGACGCCTACGACTTCGACGGCAACGGGCTGATCGAGTACAGCTGGGGCGCGATGACCGGCAACGACGCCGACGCGGTGTCGTTCGACTGGCGCAAGAACCAGAACATGGACCGTACGGAGAACGCCTACCTCTTCTCCAACGCCAAGGCCGCCGCGGCCGCGTACCGTACCGCCGGCAACACGGCGAAGGCCGCGGAGATGGACGCCTTCGCCGAGCGGATCCGGGCCGCGGTCCTGGAGTACCTGTGGGAGCCGGCCCGCGAGACGCCCGACGAGATGGGCCTCTACGGCAACCTGCTGAAGCACCGCAACGTCCCCGGCAACGCGCTGGTGCCGTGGAAAGAGATCAACAACTACTACCCGTTCACGGTCGGGCTGATGCCGGACAGCCCCGAGTACCGGGAAGCGCTGCGGCTGTTCGCCGACGACACCCAGTACCCGATCTTCCCGTTCACCACAGCGAACCAGGCCGACAAGGCCGCCGCCGCGGCGCAGGGTGACCCGGGCAGCAACAACTTCTCGGTGATCAACTCGACGGTGACGTTCCGGATGCTCTCCTCGGTGCTGCGGAACTATCCGACGCAGTATCTGAACGCCGAGTGGTACAAGAAGCTGCTGTACTGGAACGCCTGGGCGCACTACCAGAACAACGGCGACAACCGGTACCCGGACCAGAACGAGTTCTGGGCGGACGGTTCCGCGGCGAACCAGAGCATCGGTTACCGCTCGTGGATTCACCACACGATCCTCGGCGCCACGAACTTCACCGTCATCGAGGACGCGATGGGCCTGCGCCCCCGCGACGACGCGAAGGTCGAGCTGAACCCGATCGACATCGGCTGGGACCACTTCACCGCCAACAACATCCGCTATCGCGACCGGGACCTGAGCGTCGTCTGGGACGCCCCCGGCGGCGAGCGCCACTACGGCACGGACGTACCCGAGGGCTACTCGGTCTACCTGGACGGGCAGCTCGCCTTCACCGCGGACAAGCTCGCCGAGCTCGTCTACGACCCGGCGACCGGCCAGGTCACGGCACCCTCCGGCGTGCAGATCAGCAACGCCGCGCCGAAGGATCTGAAAGCACCGCAGGACGTCGTGTTCGCCGCCGGCGCGCGGATCACCGACGTTCTGGACAAGGCCGGCGTCGACGTCGCCGCGAACGCCGCCGAGGGCCGGCCGGTCACCGCCACCTTCTCCGCCTCCGGTCGCGGTCCGGCCGGCGCGGTCAACGGCACCACGATCAACGAGCCGTTCTGGGGCACCGCCGGCTCACCGAATCCCACCGACTCGATCGTCGTCGACCTCGAGGGTCAGAAGAAGATCGATGACGTACGGGTGTACTTCTACAACACCTCGACGACCGCCACGGTCCAGGGCTACGCACCGCCCGCCCAGTTCACCGTGGAGTACGACAACGGCTCCGGCTGGGCGACCGTTCCCGGTCAGAGCAGGTTCCCCGCCTATCCGCAGGGCAACCTCAACCGGGTCAGGTTCCCCGAGGTCACGGCTACCAAGCTGCGGATCACCGCCCAGCACAGCGCCACAGCGAAAACGGGCATCAAGGAGATCCAGGCATTCGGTACGGGAGTGCCCGCCCCCGATCCGCGCCACGCCGCACCGCTGGCCGACGCCTGGGTCGACTCCACCTACAACCAGACCGGCTCGGTACGCCTGATCGGCCTGGCCCAGGACGACGGCAACCCGGGAACCCCGCTCACCTCCACCTGGTCGGTCGTCGACGCGCCGGACGGCGGAGCGGCCGCCTTCGACCCGGCGAGCGCACCCACCACGATCGCCCGGTTCACCAAGCCCGGCCGCTACACGTTGCGCCTGACCGTCGCCGGCTCCACGAAGGACGTCGTGGTTGACGCGACAGCCCTCACCGAAGGCGAGATCAACGTCGCCACCACAGCGGCTGCCTCGGCGAGCTTCTCCGCCGGCTGGAACAACGTCAACGCGGTGAACGACGGCAAACCGCCACTGTTCACCGGCGGGTCTCAGACCGACCTGTGGGGCACCTGGACCGGTAACGAGCCGGCCACCCGCTGGCTCCAGTACGACTTCCCGTCAAGCGTCCGCGTGGACCGGGCGTCGATCGACTTCTGGTCGGACAGCACCACGGGCGGCAGCGGCGTCGCGGTACCGAAGTCCTGGAAGGTGCAGTACTGGGACGGCACCGCCTGGCAGGACGTGACCGGGGCGACCGGCTTCGACCCGGCCGTCCGCGGCCGCACCAACGAGGTCTCGTTCGACCCGGTCACCACGACCAGGCTGCGGGCCACGTTCAACGGGCTGCCCAACGCGGCCGGTACGGCGTACTCGGCGGTCGGCGTCTCCGAATGGCGGGTCTTCGCCGCGCCGGCGAGCTCGATCCAGCCGGTCGACGCGCGTACTCCCGTCGGTGTCGTGCCGTCGCTGCCGGCGACCGTCGAGGTCACCTACGCCGACGGCACCAGGCTGCCGGTCGCGGTCGCCTGGAGCGCGATCGACCCGGGCCGGGTCGCCGAGGTCGGCGACTTCCGGGTCTCCGGTTTCGTCGCCGGGACCACGCTGACCGCCTCCGCCCACGTGTGGGTGCGCGGCAGTGCCCCGGTGCAGATCAACACGGTCGACCCGGTCGCGGTCACCACCCGGGCCGGTGTCGCACCCATCCTGCCCACGGGAGTCACCGTCGGCTACAACGACGGCTCCCGGCAGAGCGGCATCGGTGTCACCTGGGCGCCGATCGACCCGGCGAAGTACGCGGCCGAGGGCACCTTCGAGGTGATCGGCCAGGTCGCCGGCACCGACAAGACCGCCACGGCAACGGTCACCGTGGGTGCGGGCAGCCCGCGGGAAATCGAAGCCACGGCACGGTCGCAGTGCACCGCCGGAAAGGCGTACGTCGCCGTCACCGGGAAGAACGTCGGTGCCGATCCGCTGACGATCGAGCTGCTTACGCCGTACGGAAGCAAGAGAGTGACCGGCGTGCAGCCCGGCAAGTCCGCCTACCAGTCCTTCAACAGCCGGGCCACGGCCATCGCCGCAGGCGAGGCCACGGTCGAGGCAGGCGGCGCCGCACTGAAAGCGCCTTACGCAGCGATCAACTGCGGATAACCGGAGAAACCCTTGAGACTGCTCAGGACAGCGGTCGCCGGGCTGGTCGCGGCCGGGTTGCTGGTAACAGCACCCGCCGCGCCGGCCCGGGCAGCCGAGCCGAACTCCAATCCCATCCTCGCCGACGGCTCCTACTACTCCGCCGACCCCGCACCCCTGGTCGTCGGCGACGAGCTCTACATCTACACGGGCCACGACGAGGCCGGACCCGCCGTCAACGACTTCATCATGAACGAGTGGGGCGCCTTCAAGACCACCGATCCGGCGACGGGAGAGTGGACCCACTACCCGTCACTCATGCGCCCGGAGAACGTCTTCTCCTGGGCGACACCCGGCCGCGCCTACGCCGGGCAGGTCGTTCAGGGTCCCGACGGCCGCTACTACTGGTACGTCCCGGTCAGCGAGCGCGATTCCACCGCCGCCAACAAGTTCGCCATCGGCGTGGCCGTCTCGGCCACACCGACCGGGCCGTGGACCGACCACATCGGCGGCCCGCTGATCTCCCAGCGCACGCCGACCGCCAACACGATCGAGAACATCGACCCGACCATCCTGATCGAGGGCCGGCGCGTCTTCGTCTACTGGGGCACCTTCGGCCAGCTGCGCATGCTGGAGTTCCAGGCCGACATGAAGACGCCGGTCGGCACGCAGCAGAGCGTCAGCGGGCTCACCGGCTATTTCGAGGCGCCCTGGCTGTTCAAGCGCAACGGCACCTACTACCTGGCGTACGCGGGTAACAACGCCGGACCCACCTCGGCCTGCACCCCGGCGAACTACCACGCGTGCATCGCCTACGCGACCGCGAGCAGCCCCACCGGCCCGTGGACCTACCGGGGCACCGTCCTCACCCCGGTCTCGTCCACGACCAGCCATCCGGGGATTCTCGAGTTCAACGGGCAGTGGTACATCGCCTACCACACCGCCGACGCCGCCGGTGGCGGACATTTCCGCAGGTCGGTGGCGATCGACAAGGTCGAGTGGGACGACACGCAGAGCCCGCCGCGGATCAAGCAGGTGGTGCGGACCCCGGTCAAGCAGGCCGACCGCACCCCGCGGGCCAACATCGCCCAGGCCGCCAAGGTCACCGTCTCCAACGAGCCGGTGCCCACGCAGTACTGGGTGAAGGCGCTCAACGACGAGATCGTGCGCGCCAACCCGCTGCCACCGGACATGTGGGGCACCTGGACCGGTAGCAACCCGCCCCAGCAGTGGATCCAGTACACCTGGGACCAGCCGATGCGGATCACCGGCTCGCAGATCGAGTTCTGGAACGACCAGCCGCAGGGCACCGGCGCCGGCGTGGCGGCACCCGCGAAATGGAGGATCCAGTACTGGGACGGCCAGTGGCGGGACGTGCCCAACCCGAGCGCCTATCCGACCGGCACGCAGGGCTTCCAGGACACCACCTTCGACGCGGTGACGACCACGCAGGTCAGGGCCGTTCTCGACGCCTCGACCAACGGCAGCACCTACTCGGCGGTTGCCGTCGAGGAGTGGAAGGTGCTGGCGGCCCAGCCGCAGACCGTCACCGCGCCGGCGATCACCGTCGAGGTGGGCGAGACCGACCTGCCCGGCACCGTCCCGGTGACCTTCGGCAGCGAGACGTTGCGGGTCCCGGTCCTCTGGGACCCGGTCACCGCCGCGGACGTGGCCGCTCCGGGCACCTTCACCGCCGGTGGCAGCGTCCTCGGCTATGCGGCGGGGAGGCTGACCGCGACGGTCACCGTGATCTCGCCGGGCGACACCGAGGGCGATCAGACCCCACCGTCCGTCGTGCTCACGCCGAGTGGTTCGGCGGGGGCAGCCGGGTGGTTCCGATCAACCGTGAGGGTACGGGTGACCGGCGCGGATGATCGCGGAGGCCGGCTCGCCATCACGACTCGGGTGGACGACACCGCCGCCACCACTGTCGAGTCCGTCCGCTCCACCGACGTGACGGTCACCGGCGACGGCCACCACACCGTCACCGCCACGGCGACCGACCGGGCCGGCAACCCGTCGTCGCCGCAAGCGCTCGACATCGCCATCGACGCCACCACCCCGGCCAGCACCGGCACCGTCGCGGATCGCCGGGTCACGGTGGTCGCCGCCGACGCCACCTCGGGTGTCGACCGGATCGAGTACACGATCGGCGCCGGCCCGTGGACCACCTACACCGGCCCGATCACCGCTCCGGACGCCGCCAAGCACACCGTCACCTTCCGCGGCGTCGACCGGGCCGGCAACACCGAGACCGCCAAGTCGGTGGTCATCCCCGCCGACCTGTCCGGCCCGCTCACCGGCAACGTCGCCCCGATCGCCGTACCGACCGCCTCCTACACCGCCGGCTGGAACAGCGTCGCCGCGCTCAACGACGACGCCGACCCGGCCGCACCGGCGCAGGGGCAGCTCTGGGGCACCTGGTCCGGCACCCGCCCGGCCACCCAGTGGGTGCAGTACGACTGGACCCGCCCGATTCGCCTCACCGGAGCGGAACTCAAGTTCTGGCGTGACTCCGATCCGGGCACCGGTGACGGTGTCGCCGCCCCCGACGGCTGGAAGCTCCAGCACTGGGACGGCGAGGCCTGGCACGACATCGCCGCGACGTACGGGACCAGCACGACAGCCTTCAACACGGTCACCTTCGACCCGATCACCACGTCGCGGCTGCGCGCCACGATCACCGCCGACGGGAACGGGACCACGTATTCCGCGGTGGCGATCAGCGAGTGGCGGGTGTTCGCCGCGGAGACGGCAGCGCTGGCCGTCACCGCACAGCCCCGATGCATCGCGGGGAAGGCCTATCTCGCTGTCACGGCCCGTAACGACGACCGGGTGCCGCGCGATGTCGAGCTGGTTTCCGCGTACGGGAAGAAGGTCTTTCCCGCAGTCGCGCCCGGCGCCAGCGCCTATCAGTCCTTCCCCGTCCGTGCCGCCTCGGTGCCGTCCGGCACCGCCTCGGCCAACGGGACCGTTACCGATTACCCCGCCCTGAGCTGTGGAGCCTGAAAATGATCAGAAGATTGCCGAGCGCCGTCGTGTGCTCCTTCCTCGCCGCCACCGCGTTCCCGGCCGCCGCGCTGGCTGATCCCGGTGAGGCGGAGGTCGAGGTCACCGTCGACATCACCGAGATCAAGGAGCCGGGTGTCCTTGCGCTGACCGTCGCCGCCGGTGCCGTCGCTCTCCAGGAGAACGGCTCCGACCTGCTGGTACGCCAGTTCTCCGGCACCCTGCCGACGGTCACCGTGACCGACACCCGCACCCTCGAGGAGATTCCCGCCGGGTCGAGCTGGGCCGTTCTCGGCAGCTCGAGCGACTTCACCGGCACCACCGGCCAGGCACCGATCAGCGCCGGCCACCTCGGCTGGAAGCCCCGCCTGCTCGACGGCGGCGACACCGGACTGGTCAGCGAGGGCGAAGAGGTGGTGACCGTTCTCGACGAGGAGACCCAGCCGGGCAACAATGTCGGTCTGGTCGATCAGGAGCTGCTGATGTCCACCTACGACTCCGCGGAGGTGACCGGCGGCTCCTACACCGTCAACGCCGGCCTCAACCTCCGTACCCCCGCCGACGTGGCCGCCGGCTCCTACCGCGCCACCCTGACCCTGTCCCTGTTCGAATAGTCGCTCGCGTGCGGGGCCGTTCCGCGGCCCCGCACGCCGCCGTCCTTGGAGCGCGCCGATGATCTCTCAAGTCGCAGGCATCCTGGCTTGCGTGGCCCTGGCGATCCCGGCGGCGGCGCCCACCTCCGCATCCGTTCCGGTGGCTGCTCCGGCGTCCGTCACCTGGACTGTTCAGCCGGCCGCGGCCGGTGGCCCGGACGGCCGCCGCTGGATCGAGCACACCCTCGACCCCGGCCAGGTCATCACCGAGCACCTGGCGGTCCGCAACTTCGGTGACACCGCCGCGGTCTTCACCCTCAAAGCCGCCGACGGGTACCTGACCGACAAAGGTCGCTTCAACATGCTGCCGTCGGACCAGCGCTCCACCGATGGAGGCACCTGGATCACCGTCCAGGACACCGTCGAGGTCGGCCCGCGGAAGACCGAGGTGGTCCCGTTCACCATCACCGTGCCGGACGACGCCCTCCCCGGCGATCATCCCGCGGGCATCGCCGCCTCCATCGCCGGCACGCAGGGCACCGTCCAGGTGGAGAGCCGCGTTGGTTTCCGCGTCCTCCTCCGCGCCTCCGGCACCCTGCAACCCGCACTGACCACCACCGGCGTCACCGTGAATTACGAACGCTCCTGGAACCCGCTGCGCCCCGGCGCCGTCCTGCTCTCCTACACGGCCGCCAACACTGGCAACGTGCGCCTCGACCTGCAAGCCGAGGCCGAGGTCAGCGACCTGTTCGGCGCGTCGGCCACCACCCCGGTCGGCGAACTGCTGCCCGGCGGCACCCGCGCCCTCACCACCCGCGTCGACGGCGTCTGGGGCTTCGGCCGGGTGCGGACCACCATCCACTTCACCCCCGCCGACAGCATGCCCCGAGCGACCGTCACCACATGGGTCCTGCCGCTACCGCAACTCCTGCCGGCCGCCGGTCTGATCGCGCTCACCCTGACGCTGCGCGCCCTGCGCCGTCACCGCCGCCGGCGCCTGGAAACCCTCCTGGCCCAGGCCAGACTCGAGGGCGCCAGGTCCGTCTCGTGACCGCGCGCCCGGGTCAGACGAGGACTCGGACGGTTCCGGCGTAGACCTTGAGGGACCAGGTGCAGTCGAGCCAGGTGGAGACGTCGAAGTAGCCGGAGCGGGCGCCGCGGTGACCGTTGAGGGTGACGGTGCCGGAGGCCTGGGACGAGTTGGCGGACTCGTAGCCGAAGTTGTCGCCGTTCCAGGTCAGGAACAGGTGGCCGGTGTTGGCGCAGCGGTAGGTGGCCACCGCGCGGTAGTCCACCGTGGAGATCTTCAGGCGGGGGCTCTGCCAGTTGGTGGCCGGGTTGCTGTAGGCGGCGATCTGGCGGGGAACGGTGCCGAGCACGTTGACCAGGCGGCCCCGTGCCGTCGCGGCGCGGGTGGCGGTGCCGCGGTAGGCGGCTTTCCAGGTGCCGGTGGTGGTCGCCCGTACCGTCTTGGTGTATTGGCCCCGGCTGTTCGCCCGCACCGACCCGGCCGCGGTCCAGGCGGTGGTGCCGCGCTTCTGGAAGTAGAAGTAGACGGGTGCCTGGTTGCCGGTCGGCGCCTGCCACACCCGGCCGCTGAATGTGACCACGGCGCCCCGGTTGACGGTGGTGGCGGAGGCGTTCAGCACCATGCGCACGGGCGTGACCCGGCGCGGCGCCGAGCCGGCCGGGCGAGTCGCAGTGGCAGGCGCGGCCGTGGTGAGGACCAGATCGCGGGGCGGCTCGGGAGTTGCCAGCGCGGGAGCGGCCGGGGCCGCAGCGGCGAGGATGAGGCCGGCGGCGAGCGCTGACAGGGGGCGGAAGGCGAGGTGCATGGTTACCCCTAAACGTGACTTTACGGACGTACCGCTCAACGGCGATGAACCGTCCCGGTCACGGCGCCGGGGTGAAGCCTGCCTGGTCAGCCCGCGTGACCTGGCCGTTCGGCCAGAAAAGGATCAGGGGACCGGTACCACCGGGCGCACCGGGGTCTCGACGGTCAGCTCGCCCTCGGCGACAGTCTCGGCCAGCTCCGGCTCGCGGAAGGCGGTCGCCAGGCTCAGCCAGCTGAGGAAGTCGCCGGACCCACCGCAGAGCGCCGACCCGCCGTCACCGCCGCACAGCACTTCCGGGTCGGTGGTGAACTCGCTGTTGTACGGGTCGTCGCCGATCACCAGGCCGAACAGATTCGGCGCCTTGAGCAGCGGTACGTCGCCGTACGGCTCGCCCTCCGGATAGTCGTCGCCCCACCGGAACAGGGTCGTCGCGCCGGCGCCGCACGCGTACTCCCATTCGTCAGGTGCCGGCGGCCGCAGCCCGCGGCTCGCCAGCCCGGCCACCATCCAGTCGTAGTCGTCGCCCGAGTCGTCGGACACCAGCGACTCGGCCGGTTCGGCCCGGACCGCCACGAGCAGCGCCGGCAGGACCACTTCGCGAGCCGGTGACGTGACCCTGTCGACGTATTCGCCGAGCGGAACGTCGATTCCCCACTCGGCCGCCGCCTTCGCGAAGTCAGCCGCCTGCCGGTCGGTGGGCACGAAACGGCTCGCGTCATACCCGGCCCGTGCGGTCCCGCCCGGCACCAGCGCGAAGCGGATCCCGTCCCGGTCGAAGAACGCGGTTCGCCCGCGCCGTCCGTGGTATTCGTGCGCGGCGATACCTGCCAGGCTCGCACCGGCGCCGGCCGCGATGACAGCGGCGACCCGCCCGGCAGCGTCGTCGGAGAGGTCCAGCCAGGCAGCCAGGGTCAGATCAGCGTGGGTCACGTGTGCATTATGCGCAACGATTGATCAGGGCTTGCGGCCCACCGCGGTCCAGATGTTGATGTCGGAGCGCACGGGGATCTCCGCGCCCGGCTCCGGCCGCCACTCGCTGGCCGGCACCACGCCGGGCTCGACCAGCTCCAGGCCGGCGAAGAGGTCGGTGAACTCCTCCCTGCTGCGGGTCCACACGTCGGACCGGCCGGACGCGATGAGCTGCTGGTAGAGCGCCTGCTGCTCGGGGGTGCCGAAGTCGGACGTGGCGTGGGTGGCGACCAGGTAGCTGCCCGGCGGCAACTCCTCGAGCAGGCGCCGCACGATCGGCTCGGCCGCGCCGTTGCCGTGGATGAAGTGCAGGACGGCGATCAGCATCAGGCCGACCGGCTGCTTCATGTCGAGCGTCTCGTGCAGCACCGGGTGGGCGAGGATCGCCTCCGGGTCGTTGAGGTCGGCTTCGACATACGCTGTGCGCCCCTCGGGGCTGCTGTTGAGCAGGGCCCGGGCGTGGACCATGACCAGCGGATCGTTGTCCACATACACGATGCGGCTCTCCGGCGCGTACCGCTGGGC
Source organism: Actinoplanes sp. GCM10030250 (assembly GCF_042666575.1). Classification (NCBI taxonomy): domain Bacteria; kingdom Bacillati; phylum Actinomycetota; class Actinomycetes; order Micromonosporales; family Micromonosporaceae; genus Actinoplanes; species Actinoplanes sp. GCM10030250. The sequence goes on from NZ_JBHTDO010000036.1 coordinate 41,571, forward strand.
GACCTCGTGGGTGTTGTCGGCGGTCGGCAGGCCGGTGCCGATGTCGAGGAACTGCCGGATGCCGGCCTCCTCGGCGAGGAAGCGGGTGGCCCGCTGGAGCAGCGCCCGGTTGGCCAGCGCGCCGAGGCGCACTTTGGGGAAGTGCCGCTGGAGCTCGTCCCCGGAGGCCCGGTCCGCGGCGAAGTTGTCCTTGCCGCCGAGCCAGTAGTTGTAACGGCGGGCTGGGTGCGCCTCGTTCGGGTCGATCCCCCGGAGGGCGGCGGTCGCGTCATCCACGCGCCAAACGATAGCGCCGCGCCGTCGCTTGTGGATCAGTGGTACGGCCCCATTCCGCCGACGGTTTCCGGTCACCGGCATAGGGTGATCTCATGAGTGAGCGCCCTTTGACCCTGATGGCTGTGCACGCCCATCCGGACGACGAGGCGAGCAGCACCGGCGGTGTGCTCGCCCGGTATGCGGCCGAGGGGATCACCACGGTCGTCGTGACGTGCACGGACGGCCGCTGCGGTGACGGTCCGGACGGCGTCAAGCCGGGGGAGCCCGGCCACGATCCGGAGGCGGTCGTGGCGATCCGGCGGCGTGAGCTGGAGACCAGCTGCGCCACACTGAAGGTCTCCCACCTGGAGATGCTCGGCTATCACGACTCCGGGATGATGGGCTGGGACAGCAACCAGGCGCCGCGAGCGTTCTGGGCGGCCCCGGTGGCGGAAGCCGCGGAGAAGCTGGCCGCCCTGATCCGCGAGTACCGGCCGGACGTCGTGGTCACCTACGACGAGAACGGCGGATACGGCCACCCCGATCACATCCAGGTGCACCGGGTCACGATGGCCGCTGTCGCCCTGGCGGACAGCCCGGCGAAGGTCTACTGGAGTGCGCTTCCGCAGTCGGCGATGCGGCAGGTCGGCGAGCGGATGCGGGAGATGGGCATCGGCCTGGACGGCCCGGATCCGGCCGACATGCCGCCGATGGGCTGGCCGGACGAGGAGATCACCGCCTGGGTCGACGTGTCAGCGGTCCTCGACCAGAAATTCGACGCGCTCGCCGCCCACGCCAGCCAGAGCGACGGCGCCTTCTTCATCGGCCTCGGCCGGGAGACGTTCGCCAAGGTCATGGGCACCGAGTGCTACGTCCGGGTCAAGGACACCACCGGCTCACCCGACCGTGAGGACGATCTGTTCACCGGTCTGCGCTGATCAGCACAAACAGGCCGGGCCGGACTCCCCTGAGGGAACCCGGCCCGGCCTGAAGAAGCACGATCAGGACTTGAAAGCGTCCTTGATCTTCTCGCCGGCCTGCTTGAGGTTCGAGGTGCTCTGGTCAGCCTTGCCCTCGGCCTCGAGACGCTCGTCGTCGGTGGCCTTGCCAACGCCTTCCTTGACCTTGCCGCCGACTTCCTCGGCCTTGTTGTCAACCTTGTCGTCGAACGCCATCTCGCACCTCCACGTCAGATTGATACGGGATCTGGATACCCGTCCTCGCCCTCCCCAACCGCTTTTCGCCAAAAGCACTATTGGACGGTCGACGGGAGCCAGACCCGCATCGTCGACGGGCCACGGCCGGCCCAGTCGTGGTATGGCCGGAGCGTCACGTTCAGCGAGTCCACGTCACTGCCGCGCCCGGGGGGTGGCGGGTAGGGCCACTCCTCGTCCGGCAGCGAGGTGACCCGGCAGGCCACCACGACACCACCGTCCCCGTCGACAGGTGACACTCCGGGATTGAGGCGCAGCGACTCCACCGGTACGTAGGGCGGCAGGTCCACCGACTCGACGCAGTAGACGACAGGTCCGCGCTCGATCGCCACGCATCCCCGTACGGAATCAATGCGTGAATCGGCGGCAGTCAGCCGGGGCCGGACCGCCAGATCGAGCACGACGGCCTCGCCCGGCTGGAAACGCCGCCGCAGGCGGACGTGACCGGGAGCGACAGCGACGCCGTCCAGGGTGGCACCCGCGGCCCAGCGCGGAATACGCAGCGTGAGGGTCCACGGGCTGTCCGGGGCCTCGGTGACCCGGACCGTGACCTTGCCGCTCACCGGATAGTCGGTGTCGATCTCCAGGCCGATCTGACGGCCGTCGGGCAGGGCCGTGCGCACCGTCGCGGCGGCGTACTGGTGGATCTGAACACCGTCGTCGTCGCTGGTGGCGACGTAGGCGGCGAGGCTGGCGAAGGTGCGGGCCAGGTTGGTCGGGCAGCAGGACACCTCGAACCAGGGCGCGCGCAGGGTGGACGCGGCCCGGGGCACGAGCGTGTCGGCCGCCGGCTCGGTGCCGAGAACCCGCTGGTGCAGCGTGTTGGTGTAGAAGAACCGGGTGCCGTCGTCGGAGGGCGAGGTGGCGATGACGTTGAACAGGGTTCGTTCGATCAGGTCGGCGTACCGTACGTCGCCCTCGGCCAGCAGCAGCCGCCAGGCGAGCATCACCGAGCCGACGCCCGCGCAGGTCTCCGAGTACGCCCGGTCCGGCGGCAGCATGAAGTCGTCGCCGAACGCCTCGTCCTGGTGGCGCGAGCCCATGCCGCCGGTGACGTAGGTACGCCGGGCGACCGCTGCCTGCCACTGCCGGGTGACCGCGTCGAGCAGCTCGTTGTCCCCGGTCTCCACGGCCACGTCCACCGCACCCGCGGCCAGGTAGGTCGCCCGCACCGCGTGACCGCGCAGCACCTCGGCCGCGCGGACCGGCACGTCGTCCTGGAAGTAGGCGCGGCCGAACTCGATGTCGCTGAGCGTCTTGTTCCCCCGGCGCTCGACGAAGAGCCGGGCCTGCTCCAGGTACTTGGGCTCGCCGGTCACCCGGTACAGCTCGACCAGGGCGGGTTCGATCTCCGGGTGGCCGCAGACGGCGTTCAGGCCGTCGGGGCCGAAGACCTCGCAGACGTGGTCGGCGGCGCGGACCGCCACGTCGACCAGCTCGTCGTCGCCGAACGTGCGGGCGCGGGCCACACCGGCCTGGATGAGGTGGCCGTAGCAGTAGAGCTCGTGACCCCACTCCAGATCGCTGTACCGCGGCTGCTGGCCGGGCCGCCCGAAGTTGGTGTTCAGGTAACCGTCGGGCTCCTGGGCCGCTGCGACACGGCGGACGATGGACCGGTAACGGGCGTCCAGGCGCGGGTCGCGGGTCCGCCCGTACTCCCAGGCCATCGCCTCGAGAAGCTTGTAGATCTCGCTGTCGGCGAACTCGCGGCCCCGGCGGTTCTGCGGTATGCCGGCGAAGTTGCCGAGCCAGCCGGCGCGGTCCAGCCAGCGTTCGATGTGCGCCAGCGAGGCGGTGCGGTTGACGTCCTGGCGGCGCTGCCAGAAGCCGGGCCGCAGGGTCACCTCGCGCAGGCCCAGCGGCCGGAGCCGGCCGTGACTCGGTGCGGCCGGGGTGCCACCACGGCGCTTCCAGTCGTACGCGGAGACGGTGGTCTGTGCTTCGTTGATCGTCACGTGTGGATCACCCTTTGAGAGCGCCGGACATGAATCCGCGGACGTAGTACCGCTGGAGGGCGAGGAAGAGCACGAGGCAGGGGAGCGCCAGCACGACCACCCCCGCCTCCGTCGCGCCGTAGTCGACGATGCCCATGACCTGCTGGCGCATGTTGGCTACGGCGAGCGGCAGAGGAACCTTGTCGGAGTCGCTGATCAGCACCAGCGGCGTGATGAAGTCGTTCCAGGCGGCGAGGAAGGCGAACAGGCCCACCGTGATCAGCCCCGGTTTCACGGCCGGGAGCAGGATGTACCGCAGTGCGCGTACCGAGCCGCAGCCGTCGATCAGGGCGGCCTCGCGCAGTTCGGCGGGGATCGCCTCGAACGAGATCCGCATCATGAACGTCGCGAACGGCAGTTGGAACATGGCCAGCACGAGCGCCAGCCCGACCAGGGAGTTCTGCAGGCCCAGCTCGTTGAGCAGCACGTAGAGGGGGATCAGCAGGGTGGCGTAGGGGACCATCAGGATGGCCAGGGTGAGCAGGAACAGGGCGTTACGGCCGGGGAAGCGGAACATCGCGAACGCGTACCCGCCGAGCACCGAGACAACCAGCGTGAACCCGACGGTCAGCGCCGACACCAGTGTCGAGTTGAACAGGTACTGGACGATCCCGGCCTGGTAGTTCGCCAGGGTCTGGTAGTTGGCCAGACCCCATCCGTCGATCTGGGCGGTGCCCGCCTGCGGGCTGACCGAGGCCACCGCGGCCCAGGAGAGCGGGAGCAGGAAGAGTACGGCGAGCGCACCGGTGAACACGTGGTAGGGCATCCGGCGCATTCAGCTCTCCTTGTCGCGCAGGCCGCGGAACTGCAGGACGTTGACAACCAGCAGGGCGGCGAGCACCAGGATCGACAGCGCGGCGGCGCGACCGAGATCGTTCTGACCGCCGAAGGCCATGTTGTAGACCAGCTGCACGATGGTGATCGTGCTGTTGTCCGGGCCGCCCTTGGTGAGGATGTAGAACTGGTCGAAGGCCAGCATCGATCCGGTGACGCAGAGGATCGTGCACAGCGCCAGCGAGGAGCGCAGCAGCGGCAGGGTGACGTGACGAAACGTCTGCCACCTGCTCGCGCCGTCGAGCCGGGCCGCCTCGTAGACGTCGCCCGGTATGCCCTGCAGGCCCACCAGCAGCAGGAGCATGTAGAAACCGGCGAAGCGCCACACGATCAGCGCGACCGTCGACCACAGCGCACTCGCCGGGGTGCCGAGGAACGAGTCGATGCCGAGGAAACCGAGCGGGGTGCTCTGCGGCGAGTAGAGGGCGTAGAACAGCAGCGAGGCGGAGGCCAGGCCGAGTGCGCTGGGCACCAGGAACGAGGTACGCAGGAAACCGGTCCAGCGATTGGACTCCTGCACCAGCAGGGCCAGGCCGAGCGCGAGGCCGAGCAGGATGACGGTGGTGATCACCGTGTACTTGACGGTGAACCAGACCGCCGGCCAGAACAGCCGGTCGCCGACCGCCGAGGTGAAGTTCTCCGGCACGTTGACGCCCCGGTTACCGGCGAACAGTCCCCAGTCGGAGACCGACATCCGGCCGACCAGCACGATCGGCACCACAAAGAAGATCAGGACAAAGATCAAGGTCGGTGTCGCGTACGCCCACCCGGCCAGGGCGGGGGAGCGGCGGTACGGCCGGCGGCTCCGGACAACGGGTGGTGCCGAGGCGAGAGTGGGCGTGGATTGCATGGGGCGGTGTTCCTCCAGTGGAGCAGGCAGGGCGTGCGATGCCGGAGCCGGTCGGCCCCGGCACCGCTCCGGCGCTACTGGCCGAGGACGCCGGTGATGGCGGCGTTGTCGTTCGCGAGGGTCCCGGGATCGCCGTAGACCTGGTTGCGGAAGAGGGTCACCCAGGGGCTGCCCGGTGCGTTGAAGGCCTGCTGGAAGTTGACGGCGAACGGGGTCTTGCTCTGCGGCGACGCCGCGACCTTGTTCACCGTGACGACCCGCGGGTCCTTCGCCGAGTACTTGTTGTCGGCGAGGTCGGTCCGGGCGACAGTGCTGTTGCCCGCGGCGAGCACGTCGACCTGTGCGGCCTCGGAGGTGAGCCAGGCCATGAAGTTCCAGGCCTGGTCGCTCTTCTTCGAGTCCTTGGAGATGCCGACACCGTCACCGCCGATGAAGGTGGAGCCGGTTCCCGCGGTGGCGCCCGGGATCGGCACGACACCGACGTCGACCGTCTTGGAGGCCGTCGGCAGCAGCGTCGCCGGGTACGGCATCACGCCGACCTTGCCCTGCTGGAACGCGGCGACCCAGGTGGCACCGGTCTCGTCCTTGGAGCCGGGAGCGATCGCCCCGCCGTCCTGGAGCGCGCGCCAGGTCGAGTAGACCTTCTGCGCGGCCGGGCCGTCGAGCAGGGACTTGGTGCCCTCGGGGTCCATGACCTCCTCGCCACTGGCCCAGACCATCGGGAACCAGGTGAAGACGCCGCAGCCGCCGCAGTTGCCACCGAAGTAGGTGCCGTAGGTGTCCTTCTTGCCGAGCTTCTGGATCGCGAGCGCGTGGTCCTTGAACTCGTCGAGGGTGGTCGGGCCCTTCTCCGGGTCCAGGCCCGCCTCCTTGTAGAGCGCCTTGTTGTAGAAGATCACCGACAGGTCCAGCACGAACGGCAGGACGTACTTGGCGTCCTTGTAGGTACCGGCCGTGACGTGCCCCTGGTTGATCTTGTCGGCGTACGGCAGCAGGCCGATCCGCTCGGTCAGGTCGGCGAACAGCCCGGCCTTGGTCCAGTTCGGCACGTAGACGATGTCCGCGGCGAACAGGTCGGGCAGGTTGCCGCTGCCGGCCGCCGCACCGACCTTCGCCACGTAGTCGTCGTTCGGGACGATCGTGAGCTTCACCTGGTTCTTGTGCGACTTGTTGTACGCGTCGACAAGCGCCTTGGCCTGCAACTCGAGCGGCGCCCGGGTCCACAGGGTCAGCTCCGAGCCGTCGTCGGTGCCCTCCGCCGTGACGGTCGCCGACGAGCCGGTGGCCTTGTCGTCGGAGCCGCATGCCGCCAACGCCGCCACGAGTCCCAGCGCCGCCAGGGAGGCGACCGCTCTGCGCACGCCGCGGGATATCCGTGTCCTCACTGTGCTCCTCCTCAACCGCGCGGAGGCGAACCGTCGCGCGGGCATGTGTGTCGTTTCGGGCTTATGTTTCGGACTTGCCGCCACGTGTACTAAGCTTGCTGCTGCTATGCCACGGGTATTAGCAGGTAGGGACGGTTTCGCCGGACCGAGCGCATCGAGAGATCATTCGGCACCGGTCGCCGAAAACGTTTTCAGAAACGTAATGCTGTGGAGATTTTCTTGTCAAGAGGTTCGACAGGCGGGTATGGCCCGGCTGAGAATCGTCGAGATCGGAGGCGGGGCTTGGAGGCAACGAACGGCGTGGCGGCTCACCGCACAGTCACCTTGCGTGACGTCGCGCGGCTGGCCGGCGTCTCGGTCGCGACGGCGTCCAAGGCGCTCAACGGGCAGCCGCAGGTCCGTGCCGAGACCAGGGCGCGGGTCGTCAAAGCGGCCGAGCAGCTCTCGTTCTCGCCGAACACCTTCGCCCAGAGCCTGATCACGCAGCGCAGCGGGACCGTCGGGCTGCTCACGTCCGACCTCGAGGGCCGGTTCTCCATCCCGATCCTGATGGGCGCCGAGGACGCGTTCGGCTCCGACCAGACCTCGGTCTTCCTCTGCGACGCGCGCGGCGACACCATCCGGGAGAAACACCACCTGCGGGCGCTGCTGACCCGCCGGGTCGACGGGCTCATCGTCGTGGGCGCGCGCCCCGACACCCGGCCGTCACTGGGCCGCGACCTGCCGGTGCCCGTGGTCTACGCCTACGCGCCGTCCGACGACCCGGCCGACCTGTCCCTGGTCACCGACAACATCGGCGGCGGCCGGCTCGCCGTCGACCACCTGATCCGCTGCGGCCGCCGGCGCATCGCCCACATCACCGGCGACCCCGGCTACGGCGCCGCCCACGACCGTGCCCGGGGCGCCCTCGACCGGCTGGCCGAGGAGAACCTGGAACTGGCCGGCGGCGAGGTCTGGTTCGGCATGTGGTCCGAGGCGTGGGGCCGCGGTGCGACCCGCATGCTGCTGGAACGCTGCCCGGACGTGGACGCCATCTTCGCCGGGTCGGACGAGATAGCCCGCGGCGTGCTGGACGTGCTCCACGAGGAGCGCATCGACGTGCCGGGTCAGGTCGCGGTGATCGGCTTCGACAACTGGAACATCCTCGCTGTCAACGCGCGGCCGCCGCTGACCACCGTCGACCTCAACCTGGAGCAGCTGGGGCGGATAGCGGCGCAGCGGCTGTCGGCGGCGATGGAGGGAAATCCGGGCTCGGGCGTGGAAACGATCGCGGGCCGGCTGGTCACCCGGGAATCCACGGCACCGATCGGCTGACAACCGCCACGGGGCCCGTCCTGCGCTTCGGCCTCCGCGGCGGCAGCGGCCCACTCCGCTCTCGCGGCGGCAGCGGCCCATTCCGCTCTCGCGGCGGCAGCGGGCGACTCCGGCTCCGAAAACGGCAGCGGCCCCACCATCGTGAGGCCGCTGCCGGTCGTACCGTAGAAGAAGCTGGACCACCCGTCAGCGCGACAGCGCCAGCGTCGGTGAGTAGGCAGCCTGCTCGCTGACCATCCGCGAAGCGATCTTGAAGACCTCCGCCTCGGTGAGCTCCTTGCCGTTCGCCTCGACCTGCTTCTCGGCCCGGCGGACCAGGCGCAGCAGGCTGGACACCGCCCCGGGATACTCCCGGCAGAGACGGACCGCGACCCGCAGGTGCCGGTCCGAGACGGTGGAGACGTACTCCTCCATGCCGGCCTCCCAGGCCGGCGGGTGGACGAGATAGCCGGCGGGCAGGTTGCCGGGACCGCCGGTGACACCGAGGACCTGCGTGCGGTCGATGACGGCGGGAGCGGACCGCATCGCGATGAAGCCGATGCCCGCGACGCCGAGCGCGATGACGATGCCGGCCGCCAGCAGCGCGTTGCCGGTGCCGACGGCGACGATCACCGCGAGCGTGGACAGGACCAGCCCGCCGGAGACCAGGACCGGGCTGCCCTCGCCGGGTGAGCGCTGGTAGGCCTCGTCGATGCACTTCTGGATGATGCTGTTGAGCAGTTCGTCGTCGGGTCGCCACAGATCGGCGCGTACCGGAACACCACGTTCGTTTGCCTTGGTCATGGGCGGAGGAATCCTTCCGAGAAATGGCCTTCCATGGCCCGGCGCGACCGTGATCTTCCGGGAACGATGCGAGTATCGGCCTGCCCCGGGACCACTGAAGGAATTTCCCCCTATGCGATGGTCATCAGCCAGATCATCGCGGCGAGCGTCAGCGTGGTGCCGACCATGACAAGCGTGTGACCGTACGTCCAAGCGGGCTCCACCACGGCCGGATGCTCCAGGCCGGCGACCATCTCGTCGAAGAGCTCCGGGGCGGCCGGTCCGGCCAGGCGGTCGCAGACGTCCTCGATCCCGGGCGTGGCGCGTGCCCGGCTCGCCGCCTCCAGCCGGGCGGCGGCGGAACGGACGGTGCCGAGCAGGATCACGACCCGGTTCTGCACGCGGACGGTGATCCGCTCCCCGCGCAGGCCGGGGCTGCCGACGATGCGGGCGATCACCTGATAGGTGAGCAGGACGTCCGGATCGCTGCGGAACGGGGATCCGTCGTCGAATGGCATCACAGTGACTCCGTACCTGGTGGCGGCGCCCGAACCGGAACGCCGCCACCGGGCACGGTCTCAGCAGTCTTTGCCGCTGCCTTGGCGGTTCAGACTCGGATATATGACAACGGCATGACGATTTCCGATAATCAGGTGCACGACGTCCCGTTCAACTTCACGGCGGACGGCGCGTTCGCCGTACCGTTCGCGGTGAATCCGATCGTGACCGAACTGCCCGCGGCGAGCGACGGCGAATAGGACGGCGCCGAAGCCGTCACCGTCGTTCCACTCTGGACGACCGTGGCATTCCAGCCACTACCGAGGGTGACCCCCGACGGCCAGGTCCACGTCACCTGCCAGGGGCTGACCGCCGCGCCGCCGCTGTTCTTCACCTGCAGTGACCCTTGGAAACCACCCTGCCACGCATTGCTCTGCGTGTAGGTCACCGTGCAGGCACCTCCGCCACCGGGCGCCGGGCTCGAACTCTGGCTCGCGCTGGGCGACGGGCCCGGGCCACTTCCAGGAACAGGGGCGATCAGGTACGGCTGGAGAATCGCCTGTTTCGCGGTGTTGACGGTCGTCCAGTCGTCGTTCGCGATGCCGCCCGTGTCACCGGAGTTGGGATTCCACGCCCAATAGGTGAACGACATTCCGTTGACGCCGGTACCGGTGTAGGCCATGAGCTTTTCCAGCCACACCTTGTCGACCGGGTTCTGCAGCGTGGTGCCGAATTCCCCCATCATGATCGGGGCGATGTTCTGCTTGTAGAGGTAGCCCCAGTACTTGTCCCAGATCGCCGGCATGTTCGCCGGGTAGGACGGGTCGTCGAACCACTTCTGGTGGAAGACTGACGTCGCGTACTCGTGCGGGGAGTAGACGAGACGGTTGGCCACGCTCAGGCGTACCGGGAACTCGCCCGCCTTCGACAGGTTGCCGCCCCACCAGCCGCAGTCCTCGTCGTTGCTGGGATCGTTGTCCCAGGTGTCGGAGAGGCCACCGCTCGGGCAGCTCACCCCCTCCACGAAGATCAGCCAGTTCGGCTGCACCGACAGGATCGCGTTACCGGCCCGCTCGGCGGCGAGCCGCCAGTCCCGCGCCGGATCGCCGCAGCCCCAGCAGGACCCCGTCGCGTTCGGGTTGGTGCCCTCGGCGTGCGGCTCGTTGTGCAGATCCGCGCCGATCACCGTGGTGTTGCCCGCGTAGCGCCGGGCCAGCATCTGCCAGTTCGCGATCCAGGTGCTCTCCGGCACGCCGGCGGTGTACCAGAGCGCACTCTGCCCCGCGGCCGTCGGGCGGTGCCGGTCGAGGATGACCCGCATGCCTTTCTGTCCCGCGTACCCGATGACCTTGTCCAGAATCTCGAGCGGCCCGAGACCGGCCAGGTCGGGGTTGGTGAAATCGTTGACGCTGGTGGCGGTCGCGCCGGCCTTGAGCGCATCATCGGAGAACGGAATGCGCAGCGTGTTGTAGCCGAGCCCCGCCATGACGTCGATCTGGCCGCGCCAGGGGTTGCTCGACCAGAGCCCGTGGAACGTCTTGTTGTCGGTCTCCATGCCGAACCAGTTGATACCGGTCAGCCGGACGGTGGCGCCCGTGGAGTCGACGATCTTGTTACCGCTGGTGTGGAGGTAGCCGGTCCCGGTGCCGGCAGCTTGCGCCGGGGAGGCGGAGGTCAGAACCGCTGTGGCAGCCGTGGCGGTGACAACCGCCAAGCCGGAGAGTATTGCGGAGAGGCGTTTTGGGAACGGCACGGTGCAGCTCCTTCAGGGACGGGAAGGTGTCCTCATGGTTACATGGGAGCGCTCCCACAACAATCCCCATCAATACCCCGTCGCCGATCCCCCCGCGCCCGCCTGTTCTCCGCGCCTGCCCGCCTGCCTCTGCGCCTACCCGTTCCCCGCGCCTGCCCGCCTGCCTCTGCGCCTGCCCGTTCCCTGCGCCCGGCTGTCCCGCGCCCGCCTGTTCCCCGCACCCGGCTGTTCGCCGCGTCCACTTCGCGGTAGCTGCACACGTTGACGCTTACGTGCCCGTCCCACTTATCCCCGCAACGTTGGTAGCTGCACACGTTGGAGTTGCGTGTGCGCTGACATGGCCCATGACGTGGATAAACGCGCACGCAACCCCAACGTGTGCACCTACTCTCACGCCGCCGTCCCACCCCGCGGCATATGACCGAATCCGCTCACATCAGCCGCTGCGGCAGTGACCGAAGGGCGTGGCCTACGAGCAACGGGGCCACCTCGTCCAACTCGGACCAGTCCTCCCAATCGCTGTTGAAGACCACCTCGTCCGTCAGGCGCTGCAGAACTATCTCCTCGCCGTTGAACAGCAGTACTCCGTGGCTGCGGTACTGGTCGAAGTGCGCAAGCACCGCACCCACCATCGCGGCGACATTGTGATCGCGAGTGGCCGGATCAGCGAGATTGTCGAAGTGGAAGACAGCCGTGACCCGGTGCTCGAAACCGAGCAGACGGGTCACCTCGTAACCCTCGCCCTCGGGAACCTGCCAGGCCGTCACATACATACCGTCCCGAAATACCGTCCCGTCCGGACCCGATCGCCCGTCGAGGGCGGTGACCAGAAGCTTTCGGAGGTCGTCCTGCTCTGCACGGGCGTCGCTTCGCAGGGTGTATTCGATCGCCATCGCCGGGATCACTCACCAAACGGATAGAAGGGGATGACCTTGCCGCCCTTGATCACCAGAATCTCGTCGAGACCTGCCACCGGCCTGCGCCGCAGCATGGCCTCGATCTCGTCCATCGAGCGTGGCGTGTCCTCGAGGTTCAAGATGAGATGGCTCGCCTGATCGGTCGACACTTTATCGCTGATATGAGCCCGAATGGTGTCGAGGTTGCCGCCCTGAGGTGCGTAGCAATCGAAGTAGGTGCCCTCGATGCGGTAGTCCGGGTTCTTGCCGTTCCGCCTGGTCGGCGGGTTCTGTTCGACATGGAAACCTGCCTCGGAAAGCCTGTCGGCGGACTCGTTCTCCCTCCGCAGCGGGTTGTCCTTCCTCCGCGTCGGGTGCGCGTCGGTTCGGTCGCCGTGCGGCTTGCGGCCCGGCTCCGGGGGAGTCGACGGAGTAGTGGGACCGGAGCCCCGGCTAACACTGACAGGAGCGCTCTCAACGGTTCCCGCAACCTGCGACTTACCCGCTGCGGTGGGTGATGAGCGGGCGAGGCGGTCTGCGGCCATGCGCAGGTGATCGAGGACCTTGCTCAGGTTGTCGATTTTGGGGACTAGGTGGCGGAGGCTGTTGAGCAGGGCGCGGAGGCAGCGTTGGATCTCGTTGACCCAGCGGGCGACGAGTCCGGCGACCTGGCCGGCGACGAGGGGTGTGGCGAGGCCGAGGCTGAGGCCTTCCATGGCGAGCCATTGAGGGAGCCGGATGGCGAGGGTGGCGACGAACTGGGCGATCAGGTCGCGGACGATCCCGCGGACCAGGGCGACGAGCAGGCCGGTGCCTTCGACAGCTGAGGAAATGCCGGCGGCTGCGGTGCTGATGCCTTGCAGGACGACGAGGTGCTTATTGGCGTGGGCACGGTAGGCCTCCGCTGAGGCGCCGGACCAGCCGGCGGTCTCGGCGCCGAGGCGGTTGGCGAAGTCGTGGTGTGCGGTGTCGGTGAACGCGGCCACGTTGGACCAGGTGGCGGCGTGGGCGGTGATCTCGTCGGGGTTGCCGGCCAGCCAGTCCAGGGCGTCCTGCAGCGGGCGGACATGCTCCATCAGCCAGGCGACACCCCACGCGGCGAGGGTTCCGAGTGGGTCCATGGCCACGGCCAGGGTGTCCAGGGAGGTGCCGACGCCGCCGAGGGTGACGTCGACCCAGCTGTGATCGCGGATGCCCTCGGCGATCTGGTGGGCGTCTTCGACGAGGCCGAACCCGGTGACCGCCGTGGTCGAATCCTCAACAGCGGCGACCAGGGAGGTGCCCATGGGAACCCGCCCTCCGACGTGCCGGCGTGCTGGTGACGTGGTCGTGTACCGGGCGCCGGGCGGTTCGGTTCAGAGAGTGGCGTTGCGGAGGCTCGCGATCAGTCCGTCGAGCACGGCCTCTTCGTGGATGGCGACCCCGGCCGAGGCCATCGCGACCGCAAGATCCGGATCCCAGACAGTCGGGGCAGCCCGGCCCGCGAGCGGCTGGTGCGGGGTCCCGCGTTCGGCCGCCAGCGCCACCGCCCGGCGGTAATCGTGCGCGCGGAAGTGCCACGGTTCGGCCGGGTAGCGGTCGAAGATGCGGCCCGCGATGGCGATTCCCGGCCAGTCGAAGTCGCCGTGATAGGCGAGCCGCACCCCGGCGGACTGGGTGACCGTGTCGAGCAGGGCGAGGGTCACCGTTGTCGGGTTGCCCATGGTGCAGATTGCCGGCACGTCGAGGGCCGCGTCCGCCAGGGCCTCCAGCACCCGCGGGTTCTCGCAGACGTACACCGTCTGAGGTTTCAGCCGCAGGGTGCCGAGCCTGCGGATCTCGCGCAACGTCAGATGTGTCTCCGCCCGCAGGTCCGCGCGGTCGTGGAGCCAGTCCACCCCGATCGGGCGCAGGCCGTAGGTGAGGACCGTCGTGGCCACGCTGTCGTTGGCCACCCCGGCCTGGTCCCAGAGGGAACGGCGTCCTTCCGCGCTTGCCGGGTAATCAGGGGAGCCGGTGAGTGCCAGCGCCAGGCCGCGCAGGACCAGCCGGTTCAGCGTGGTGTCGTCGTCCAGCCCGTGGGCGCTGCCGGTGACCGCCTGGGCCAGCTCGCCGCGGGACCAGAGCCGCGCTTGGGCGCCGACCGTGAGCCCGAGCGCTGTGGCCGCCTGTGCGACGAGGCGGCGGAAGTCGCCGGTGGGGAGCTTGGCGGGCAGGCCCTGCCGCCAGAGCCGATCCATCCAGGTGGCCGCCCACTCGCGGTCGCCGAGGCCGGCGGCGGTCAGGGCGGCTTGCGCGTGGTCCCGCAGCTGGGATCTGCGGCCGGCTTCCACGGAGGCGTCGGCGCGCCTGTCTGGTACGGGACCTGTGACGGCCTCCACCACGCCGAGCAGGCCGGTTTCGGCCGCGCTCGCCGAGAGGCGGCGGTCGAGGTCGGCGAGGTCCACCACGCACCTGGCGCTGAGCGGGCGGTTGATGAGATGACCGATGGCGTCGCGTTGCTCCGCGTCGAGACCGGTGAGGGTCAGCCGGCCGGTGGCAGCGCGCCCGTTGTGGGCCAGCCGTCGATGGGCGGCTGACCAGAGCGGCTTCAGCGCGGGTGACCGCAGGTAGGTGAGCGTGCCGGGCGGAATCACGATGGCAGGACCGTGCGGCGCAGACCGTCCCAGCGGAAGTGCAGCGTCGCCACCCCGGGCTGGGCCGGGTCGCGCAGGCACTCGTAGATGCCGAGCGACGGCACCTCCGGGAAACAGCCCCACAACCGTTCGCTGGTCAGCACCGCGTCCAGGTCCAGGTCGACGAGCAGGCCGAGCAGGCGGCCGTGCGTCGGCTCGTCGACCTTGGCGAACGCGTCGTCGAGCAGGATCAGCCGGGGTGCCCGCGGATAGGCGTCGCCCACCGAGGTGAAGTGGGCCGCCGCCGCGGCGAACAGCACCAGGTACGACACGACCCGCTGCTCACCCTGCGACATCGCGGTACGCGCCGACAACGTCCGTTCCCGGTCCGGCCGGGCCTGGTCGGTGACCTTCACGGTGAAGCCGAACCAGCTCCGGTAGTCCAGCGCCGCCCGCAGGTGCACCGCGTATCCCGCTGACGGGTCGGCGCGGCGGGCGTCCTCGACCCGCCGGGCGAGCGCCGTGCGCAGCCGGTCGTTCATCTCCCGGGTGCGCAGTTCCAGGGGGGTCTTGAGCAGCTCGACGGCGGCGTGGGTGTCGGCGTCCGCGTCGTCGCGCAGTGTCCACACCAGCCGGGCGCCGAGGCCGTGCGACGTGCGCACTCCGGCGAGGGTGGCGTTCATCGCCCGTACCAGGCTCTGCGCGGACCGGATCTGGCGGGACAGCGCGTCGCCCAACTCGCCGAGCAGGAACCGCTCGAACGCCTGCCGTTCACGGTCGGCGACCGCGGAGCGTTTCTGCTCCAGTTCGGCGCCGAGCCGGGCGGTGGCCACGGCGATCGGGTGCTGGCCGATGTCGTCGGCGATCTCGACCACCTTGACGCCGTCCCGGTCCTCCCAGATCAGGTCGAAGCCGCCGGGCAGTTTGCTGCGGACGTCGTTGTACCGCTGGTGCAGCGCGTTCTCGCCGACGTCACGCGCGGCCGGGCCGAGCACGTCGCGCAGCCGGGCGGCGAGGTTGTCGAGGTGCCGGATGCGTTCGGGCGGTGTGCCGGTGCCGGGTTCGACACCGATGTCGGCGGCCAGGTCCAGCGCGGGGCGGACACCGGGCAGGGTCAGCACCCGGGGCAGCGCCGTTCCCGCGGTCAAGGCGTGTTCCTCCTGCTCGGCGAGCATGCGCCGGGCCTGGTCGCGCACCTCCTCGGCACGCACCCGCTGATCCCGCGCCTCGGTGTGGCCGCGCCGGGCCGGCGGCAGAGCCGCCTCGGCCGCCTTCAGGCGGCCTTCAGCCGTCGCTTCCTGCCGCAGGATCTCGGTGGGTCCCACGCCGAGTGACTGCTCCAGTACGGCGTACGACTGCCTCGCGGCCTGATGCTCCTCGGCGGCCGTCCGCGCCTGGTCCAGCGCGTCGGCGGCCCGGACCACGGCCTGCTCGTGCCGGGCGAGCAGGTCCCGGTAGGAACCCAGCTCGTGGAGCAGCCCGCCGACGTCCGCCGTGTGCCGGGGCAGCTCGGCACCGAGCTGACGCAGCCGCTGATCGACACCGGTCAGCTCGTCGCGTTCGGCGGGCAGCAGATGGGCCGCCGCCGCCGCCCGCGCGCTCGCCTGCCGCTGGTCGGCGACGCCGCGCAGCTCGCGCACCCGCCGCCGGGCCTCGGCGACCTCGCGAGCCAGCCGGTGCAGTGCGGACTCCGCCTCACCGTGCCGGGCCCACGCCGCGCCCAGGTCGCCGCCGTCCGGCAGCGCACGCAGCGCCGCGGCCAGTTCGTCCCGGTCCCGCGATGCGGTGGCGAGCTGATCGCCGAGCCCGGCGAGCACCTCGGCGAGCCGATCCATTTCCGCCTGAAGCTCGGCGAGCCTTCGCCGGCGCAGTGCCTCCCGATTGGCCGCGCCCACATATTCGGCGGCCGGCTTCGTCCAGGCACCGTGCGCGACACCGAGCCGCCACCGGCCGTCGTCCGCGACCCAGCTGGTCGCCTGACCGCCGCCCAACCCGATGCTGTTCAGCAGCGGTGCGACAAACTCGGCGCCCGCGACAGGGGCGAGCACTGCGGACAGCGCGGTTCCGTCGACCGCGGGCCCGGCTCGCAGGATCACCTCACCACCGTGTGGATCCCGGAGGCTGCCGTCGCTGTCGACGATCGCGTCCAGCAGGCCGCTGGACTCCAGTGCCGCCTCCAGTCCCGCCCGGCGATCATCATCGAGGTTTCGGTCGAAATCGATCAGCCGGTACAGCGGCACACCGTGGCGCGCCGAACCTGGAACGCCATCGCGGAACCGGGACAGCGGCGGTTCAGGATCGGACACGGAACTCCAGCGACTGTGCTCCGACCGTACCGCTGCAAGGTCTTTGAAGGCCTGGTCATGCGCCGAGCGCAGGCTGTCCCGCCGGGTCTCCATCGCTGCGCGCAGCGGATCTGTCGCGGTCTCCGCGGCAGCACGCACCTCAGCCGGCGTCTCCGCCGGAAGCAAACCCTCGACAGCGAGCGCGGAGCGGATCGGCGCCAGGTCAGCACCGGTCAGGACCGGAAATGCCAACCAATGATGTACGGCCGACCGGTACTCGTCGCCGGACGTGTCGAGCGCCGCGGTCACCTGGTCGAACCGGTCCTGCGCCGCGGTCTGCTGATCGTCGAGCAGATCGCGGTCAGCCTCGGCCCGCGCGGCCTTCTCCGCCGCCTTCTCCGCCTCCCCGAGCTGCCGCTGCACGTCGGCCACCGCCGTCCGCCGAGCCCGGACCGCCTCCTCCGCACCACCGGCACGAGCCTGGTGATCGCGGAACTCCCGTGCTGCCAGAGCATCGTCGAGGATCCGCACAGAAGGGTCGGCCGGCGCGTCGCGATAGCGGGGCTCCGGCACCCCACCGAGGTGGCCGACGTCCAGCCCCGACTCGGTGGCGAGATCACGCAGCTGCCGGTGGCCGTCTCGCAGCCGCGTCACGGTGCCCGCCAGCCGGGCGGTCTCCGCACCCAGCCGGGCCACGACGTCATCGACCGCCTGCCGGTCGGCAGCGGCGGCGCGTTCGGCCGACCGCGCCGCCGACTCCAGAGCCTGCACGGCCACCCGGCGCTGGCCCAGCTCCTGCACCGCCCGGTAGCCCGCGCTCTCCCGCAGCGCGCCCAGCTCGGTACGCGCCTCCCGTTCCGCCCGCTCCCAGCCCTCGACACCGGCCCGCGCCGTCACCTCGGCGTCGATGCCGGCCGCGACGTCCCGCTCGGCCTGCCCCGCCGCCCGCCGCTGGGCCCGCAACCGGGCGAGGGACTCGTCCACCGCACCGACCCGGCGCCGCAGCTCGCCGTGCAGATAGCCGCGGTACCCGGTCATCAGGTCGGCCAGCGCGGCGTGCGTGGCCTCCAGCCGGCCGAGGTCCGTGCGCACCGTCTCCAGGTCGTCCAGGTTGTGTGCCACCGAGTCGAGCACGTCGTCGTCGACCGGCGGCAGCGCCTCACCGAGTTCCGTGGTCAGCTGGCCGGCCTCGATCCGGTCGCCGATCGTGGGGCGGCGCAACCGGTACAGCAGGTGCACCAGGTTGCGGTAGCGGCCCGGGTCGGCGATCCCGAACACCTCGCGGCCGACCCGCGCCCGGTAGTCGCGGGCGGTGGTGATCAGAGCGCCCTCGCCGAGGACCTCCTTGAGACGTTCGATCGGCACCGGCTGCCGGGCCACCGCCAGCTCGACGCCGGCACCAACCCGCAGCGGCGTGACGAAGTAGGCCAGCCGGGCCTCCGCTGTCGACGACGACCAGCGCACGACCGCACCCAGCGTGAGGAAGTGCTCGTCACCCTCCGCGTCCGTGCGGCGCAACTCCAGCCAGACGAAACCCTGCCGATTGACACCCGTGGCGCCCTCGCCCATCAGCCAGCGGAAGGTGGTCCGCCCGGCGCCCGTCGCGTCCAGCCGTTTCGCGTCGCCGTCCAGCAGGAACGGCAGCAGCAACTCCAGCGCCTTCGACTTGCCCGCGCCGTTCTTGCCGCGCAGCAGCAGCCGGCCACCCTCGAAGTGGAACACCTGGTCGTCGTACTGCCAGACGTTGCAGATCCCGGCGCGATGCAGCCGGTAGCGGTCCTCGGCACCGTTCACCGGCGGATCGCCTCCGTCGACGCGTACCGGGCGGCGGCAGCCAGCAGAACCAGGCCGTCCTCCCGCGACTCGCCGCGCGCACCCCGGGCGTCGACGGCCCGTTCCGCGGCGACCGCCTCGTCCGGCTCACGGTCGGCCACCGTCGGCCGGGCCCACGCCACCAGCCCCATGCCCAGCAGTATCGCGACGACCGCCTCACGCAGCGACACCAGATCCTCGACATACCGCCCGGCCCACCGCCGCTGGTGACGCTTAGTCAGATCCGCCAAAATCAGATCAAGAGCTTCATCGGGTACGGGAACGCCCGTCACCAACTGTCCCGGATCCGGTCGCAGCCGCTCGACCAGCGCGCCCACCGCCAGCAGAGCGGCCTGCGCCACCGTCCCCGAGCCCGGAAAGCTCACGTCGCTCAGGTCGTCGTCCGGGTCCAGCAGTGCGGCACCCTCCGCTCGCAGTTCCGCCTGCAGGCCCGCGTACATCAGGTAGGACTGCTCGTCGCGGCGCTGCTCCCGGCGCAGCCAGGCCCGTTCCGCGGCGGTGAGATCGTCGACGTGCACGACCGGTGTCTCCACGAGCCGCCGCCGCACCGCGTGCCGGGCACCGCCGGGACCGGGATCAGCGGCGTACCTGAGGAAGTCCGCCGGATCACCCGCGCGTCCCGGTGGGGTGGCCGGCAGGTGCGCGGCGATGTCCCGGTTGACCGTGAGCATTGCCTCGGCCTGGTCGTCCTCGGCGTACCCCGATACCGTTCCCTGTTCCTCCTGCAACGCCGTCCACTGGACCAACTGCCGCAACGCCGCGCCCAGAGCCCGTCGTTCGGCCGGGCGCTGTGCGTCGTCCAGTTCGATGCCCGCCTCGGCGGCGGCTGCCCGGATGTCCGCGACCAGCTGGGAGAGCAGGACCTGTTCGGGACAGGTGAGCAGCACGGCTGTGGCTAGTGTCAGGTAGGCGTACATCCGCGGTGTGAACGGACCGGTGGCACGCAGAAGCGGGCGTCCCGCGCCCGGGCCGAGTCCCGGCTTGAACAGGCGGGCAAAGCCCGCCTCGACGACGAGGCGATAGCCGAGGAAGTTGCCGAACCAGCCCTTGAGCCACTCCGCGTGCCGCCGGACCAGCGCGAAGTCCTCGCCGGAGGGAAGCAGCAGGGGAGCGGCGAGCAACGTGCGCACGGCCCGGCGGCGTTCGGTTGCCAGCGCGATGTCGTGTTCGTCAGGCATCGGCGCTCTCCAGGCGGGTTATCGTGATGCCGAGGTCGTCGGCGGTGAAGTTCCCGCCGGCCGAGCCGACCGTCAGCACGTGGCGCGGCTTGCTGATCAGCTCGCACCGCAGGCCGAGGTCGAGGACGACGGTCACGGCGTTGCCCAGCAGCGGATCACCGGCGCCCAGCGCCCGCGCCATCAGCTCCAGCAACAGCTCCATGGCCGGCGCCGACAGCCGCACCGCGCCCAGATCCGGCGCAGCCGACAGCAACTCCGCAGCGGCCGCCACCCGCAGCCGGTGCGCGTCAGCCGCCTGCTCGATCAGCGTTCGCTGCTGCGCACTGCGGTCGGCTATCCCGGCTGTCCGGCCCCGCGCCGCCCGGACCCCGCGATCCCGCAGCGACACCGGCACGTCGACGGCCGGCGCCGCCCACCAGCTGGCCGTCGCCGGGACCACCACCTGCGGGTCGGCGGCGAGACCGAGATGCCGGGCCGGGTAGAGGCCGAACGCCGAGGTGTAGAGATCCGCGGCGGTGTCGTCGCCGGCGGCGTCGAGCCAGGCGGCCAGGCGCAGCAACTCACGCCGCCGGGAGGCACCCTGACCGGAGGACCGGATCATGCGCTTCGCGTTGGCGAGCAGAGATTGCAGGGCGCGCATCGTGGCGTCGCGCAGCTGCGTCACCTCACTGCGCCGCCCGTCGACGTCGCTGAACCAGGACCGCAGCGCCACCCAATCGGCAAGATCATGGCCTCGGCTGCGCTGCAGCGCGACGCCCAGGTCCGCGGCGGCGCCGGCCAGGCTGCCACGCTCCAGCAGCTCCAGCAGAGCGGGAAGCCGCGGCCAGATCCGCTCCAGATGCCGCTCGATCCGCGGCGTCAGCAGGACGATCTCCTCGGTGATCGACTCCACGTAGTCCAGCAGCAGGTCCTTGAACCCCAGGTACTCCGCACTGTCCAGGTCGTACCGGGAGAGCACCTGACCCAGGTACGCGTAGAAGTCTCGCACCGAATCCCGGAACTGCCAGAACTGCGCGAAGACCGTCGCGATCGTCTCCCGCGCCCCGCCCGCGCCGATCCCGCCCGGCTCCTCCAGCCGCTCCACCAGCCGCCCCAGGTCGGCACTGATCAGACCCAGCAGCTCCCGGCTGATCTCCCGCGCGGCGTCGGCGCTGGCCAGCACCTCGTCCGCCTGCCGCTGCACCCGCTCACCCAGCGGCGACAGCTGAAACCGCGATCGGGCCCGCTGGTACTCCTCGATGCTCTTCACCCGGACGGTGTGCGAACTGGGCAGCAGGTTGCCCCACGAGACGAGCTGGTTGAGCCGGTTCACGGCGGTGTCGAGGGGGAGACCGAGATCCTCGCCGACCTGCTGGGCGGAGAGGTCGGTCATCAGCGAGGCGGTGAACAGCCGCATGATGGCGAGGTAGACGCCACGCTCGGGAACCGTGAGGTAGGTGAAAGCCTCGAGCCGGTCCAGATCCTCGGTGGGCTCGCTCACCGGTCCAGGGTAGTTGACAGCGGCCTCAGCCCGAATCACGCGCGTCCGTACTCCGGCTGATCAGCGGCTGGGGCAAGGGACGCATGACATGGCCCGCGATCAGGGGAATCACCTCCTCCAGCTCGGACCAGTCCTCCCACTCGCTGTGGAAGACGACCTCGTCCGGGGCCCATTGGATGACGGCGATGTCGCCGTTGTAGAGCAGGACGCCCCGGCTGGTGTAGCGCTCGGCGAAAGCCAGAATCGAACTGACCATCACCGCGATGTTGTGGTCGCGGGCCGAGGCTTCCGCAAGGTTGGCGAAGCGATAGGTGGCGCTGATCCGTTCCCGGAACCCGAACAGTTCAGTCGTTGGATCCTCTGTGTCGGGCGTGACTCGCCCGGCCATCACATACATGTCGGGCCGGAAGATGGTGCCGTCCTGGCTGTGCTCGCCTTCGACGGCTGCGGCGAGAAAGGAACGGAAGTCGGCAGTGCTGATGTCGGCGTCGCTCTGCATGTCGAATTCGAGTGCCATTTTCAGCGTCCCTCACCGAAGGGGTAGAAGGGTATGACTTGATCGTCCTTCACCACGAGGACCTCTTCGAGTTTCGCGATCGGTTTGCGTTCCAGCATGTCGGCGATCTCTTCCAGCGTGCATGGAGTGTCCTCGAGGTTGATGACGAGGCGATTCGCCTGATCCTCGGAGGCCTTCTCACTCATCTTCCGCCGAATCTTATCGACGCTCGTGGTTTCGGGGGCGTAGCAGTCGAAGTACCTGCCCTCGATCCTGTAGTCGGGGTTCTTGCCGTTCGATTTCCCGGGCGGATTCTGTTCCACGTCGAAACCGTGGCGGGCGAGGGCGTCTGCCGCTTCGTTCTCGCGGCGCAGACCACGCTCCCGAATCTTGGTCGGGTGCGCCTCGGTTCGCTTGCCTCGCGGCACTCGGCCCGGATCCGGCGGGGACGAGGGAGCGGTGGTGGACCTGGGGTGGTCGGGGGAGGGTTTGCGAGGTGGTCCACCGGCGGAGTGCGCGGTGGGTGATGAGCGGGCGAGGCGGTCTGCGGCCATGCGGAGGTGGTCGAGGACCTTGCTCAGGTTGTCGATCTTGGGGAGTAGGTGGCGGAGGCTGTTGATCAGGGCGCGGAGGAAGTGTTGGATCTTGTTGACCCAGCGTGCGACGAGTGCGGCGGCCTGGCCGGCGACGAGGGGTGTGGCGAGGCCGAGGCTTAGGCCCTCCATGGCGAGCCATTGGGGGAGCCGGATGGCGAGGGTGACGACGAATTGGGCGATCAGGTCGCGGACGATGCCGCGGACCAGGGCCACGACCAGCCCAGCACCCTCGACGGCAGACGAGATGCCGCCGGCCGTGACGCTGATGCCCTGCAGCACGGCGACGTGTTCTCGCGCGTGGGCCCGGTAGGCGTCCGCTGAAGCGCCGGACCATCCGGCCACCTCAACCGGAAGGCGACCGGGTAGATCGAGGGCGGCGATGGTGGACCAGGTGGCGGCGTGGGCGGTGATCTCGTCGGGGTTGCCGGCCAGCCAGTCCAGGGCGTCCTGCAGCGGGCGGACGTGTTCCATCAGCCAGGCGACACCCCACGCGGCGAGCGTCCCGAGTGGGTCGATGGCCACGGCCAAGGCGTCCAGGGACGCGCCGACGCCGCCGAGGGTGGCGTCGACCCAGCTGTGATCCCGAATGCCTTCGGCGATCAGGTGAGCGTCCTCGACGAGGCCGAATCCGGTGACCGCCGTGGTCGAGTCCTCGACAGCGGCGACCAGGGGAGCAGTCACGGAGGGCCGCCGATGTGCCGCGCCGCCGACTCGTCAGTCAGCTGGAACGTGTCCACGGCCGAGCGCAGGTTCAGGGCGGTCTCCTGCAGCGCCTCAGCACTCCCGTTCATGGCCACGACCGCAGCCTCGAACACGACGCCCAGCACGGCCGGGAGGAATTGGCACAGCTGGCCGTAGGCCTGGGAGTCCATCGACACCTGTGCCACCGCCGCGCGCGCCTGGCGTACCGAGTCGGCGGCGGCGCCCACGGTGGAGACGTGATCGGTGACCGTCTGCACCGGCAGCTGGACGTGGTCAGCGCTCATCGGTGGCCTCCGGGCGGGGGAAGCGGTGGGCGTAGGCGTCGAGGACGGCCTGGCCGGTCTCCGAGTCGAGGCCCACGGTGTCGCGGACCTCGGCGGTGAGCTGTTCGGTGAGCTGGTGCTGAGCCTGCCGCATTACCTGGAGGATCTGTTCGGCCAGTTCAGCGGCGGGCAGGTCGTGCACCCGGTCGTCGAGGCGGAGGTCGTCGATCTGGCCGGTGGCGGTGACGGTGACCTGGATGGAGCCGGAGCTGTTGCGGGACTCGGCGGTGAGCCGGGAGGTCCGGTGGGCCAGGTCGGCGGCGCGGGAGGCCTGCGCGTTGACGTTCGCTGTCCAGGAGTCGAGCCATTCCTCGGCCGCGTCGATGTCTCTCACTGCCGGCCTCCAAGCCGTCGATTGCCTCGTGCGGATGTACCGGGTGGGTGACGGTTCGGTTCACCACCAGGCATTGATCGATTTATTGCTCTATGGGAGCGCTCCCGCGTAATATCAGCGCAATCTCGCACTGACGTTCATCACTTCCCTCACCCGCATTGTCGAAGCGGTTCGATGAACGGTGTGTGACTCCCCAGGAGATTGGACCGACATGCGCAGACGAAATCTCGCGCTATCCCTGACCGCAGTCGCGGCCCTCACCGCCGGCGCCGGCGTGATCACCGCGCTCCCCGCCTCGGCGGCCGCCGGCTGTAGCATCAAATACACCGTGAGCAGCCAATGGTCCGGTGGCTTCGGTGCCAGCGTCACGATCACCAACCTGGGCGACGCGCTCAGCTCGTGGACGCTCGTGTGGTCGTTCTCCGGCGGGCAGACGGTCACGCAGGCGTGGAACACCGCATTGACCCAGAGCGGGTCGCAGGTGACCGCGCGTAACGCCGGCTACAACGGCTCGGTCGCCACGAACGGGACCGTCTCGTTCGGCTTCAACGGCTCGTCGAGCGGTACGAACAACCCGGTTCCGACGGCCTTCACGCTGAACGGGACCGCGTGCACCGGCGGCGTGGGCCCGACCAGTTCCCCCACGTCCTCGCCGTCGCCGTCCACCCCGTCCAACCCGGGAACGGGCATCCCGTCGGACGCCGCGTTCGTCGACGCGGGGCAGTGGGCGTCGTGGACGAACAACGGCTACATCCTCTACAACAACATCTGGGGTTCGGGCGCCGGGACGCAGACGCTCTGGGCGCGCACCGGCACCAACTGGGGTGTGGTGGCGAACCACCCGCGGACCAGCGGGGTGAAGTCGTATCCGAACACCGGCAAGACGCTGAACCGTACCCTCAGCTCTTTGAATTCTTTGACCAGCTCGTTCAACGTCTCGGTTCCGGGAACCGGGGACTACGCGACCGCCTACGACATCTGGGCGAACAATCACGCGTACGAGGTCATGATCTGGACCAACCAGAGCGGTGCGGTCGGGCCGATCGCGGAACAGTACGACGCGAACGGCGCCGTGCCGAACGTCCGGAACCTGTCGGTGGGCGGGCACACCTGGAACGTGTATCGCGGCTCGAACGGGGCCAACGCGGTCTTCTCGTTCATCCGCACCAACACGAACTCCGGCACGATCGACTTGCTGTCGATGCTGAACTGGCTGCGGACGAACAACTGGTGGGGTGACGTGACGGTGGGCGAGGCGCAGTTCGGCTTCGAGCTGACCGGAACCGCCGGCCAGTCGAACTTCACGGTCAACAGCTTCTCACTGAACTACAGCTGAGCAGGACTACAGCTGATCAAGCCGAGCCGGCACCGCCGCACCGAGCGCCGCCGACACATCCCGCGCCGCCGCGATCACCTCCGGCGCACGAGCCTCCAGCCCGCTCATGTCCATGTCCATCGCCAGCGTGGAGATCGAGATACCGCCCAGCACCTGCCCCGTATGGTCGAAAACGGCCGCACCCACGCACCGGATACCCGGCTCGTTCTCCTCGTCGTCGACCGCGTAACCCATCGCACGGATCCGGGAGAGATGCGTCAGCAGATCTTCCTCGCTGGTCAGCGTCTTCGGCGTGCGCGGGCCGAGCCCGGTGCGCCGGCAGATCGCCAGCACGTCCTCGTCGCTCAACTGGGCGAGGATGGCTTTGCCGATCGCGGTCGTGTGCAGGGCGATGCTCATGCCGATGCGAGACGGCATCTGGTACGGCCGGCGCCCCTCCTGCTTGTCGACATAGACCGCCTCGTCCACGCTGCGGATCGCGAAGTGAGTGGTGTATCCGGTGTCCTCCCGCAGCGCCCGCAGCGCGCCGGACGCCTGCCGCGCAGGGTCGAACCGGTGCATGACCCGGCCCGCCAGGGTGAGGATGCGCGGGCCGGGCTCGTAGCTGCCCAGCCCGTCGGGGCGGGCGAAGCCCCACGTGACGAGCGCCTGGAGAATCCGGTGAACGGTCGACTTGGAGACGCCTGTCGCCGCCGCGATGTCGGTGACGCGGTGGTGCTCGGCGAGCGCTTCGAGCACTGCCAGCGTCTTGTCGATGGAGCTGCCTTCCCTAGCCACCGGCTCAGCCTACTGGGGCTATCGGGCGAGCCAGCCGCCGTCGACGGCCAGGACGTGGCCGTTGACGTAGTCGGCGGCGGCGGAGGCGAGGAAGACGACAGCGCCGGCGATGTCGTCGGGGCGGCCCCAGCGCCCGGCCGGGATCCGGGATCTGATCTCCGCCTCCCGTGCCGGGTCGGCGCGCAGGGCCGCGGTGTTGTCGGTGGCGACATATCCGGGGGCGACCGCGTTGACCTGTACGCCGGAAGCGGCCCATTCGCAGGCCAGCGCCTTGGTCAGGCCGGCGACGCCGTGCTTGGCGGCGGTGTATCCGGGAACCTGCACCCCGCCCTGGAACGACAGCATCGAGGCCACCGAGATGATCTTTCCGTGGTTCCGGGCCAGCATGCGTACGCCCACCGCGCGACTGAGCAGGAACACCGCGTCCAGGTTGACGTCGAGGACGGATCGCCAGTCGGTGAAGGAGTGCTCGGCGGCCGGGGCGCGCCGGATGATGCCCGCGTTGTTGACCAGGATGTCCACGTCGGGCAGCGCCGCCGCGGCCTCGGGGAGTCCCGCGGTGTCGGACAGGTCGAAGATCCAGCGCTGGGACTGCCGCCCGGCTTTGCGGACCTCCGCCTCGACCTCGCCGAGATCGTCCCGGTGTCCGTGCAGCACGATGTCGGCGCCGGCCTGTGCCAGGGCCACCGCGATCGCCCGGCCGATGCCGCCGCGCGACCCGGTGACCAGAGCCGTCCTGCCGTCCAGCGAGAACACCGACGTCACCGAAGCTCGCCGATCGCGACCGGCTCCACATCCTCGTACGCCTGGTTCTCCCCACCCATCGCCCAGACGAACGCGTAGCTGCGCGTGCCGAACCCGCAGTGCACCGACCAGCAGGGCGAGATGACGGCCTGTTCCGGCGCCACGATGAGGTTGCGCGTCGACTCGGGCCGGCCCATCAGGTGGACGACCCGCTCGGCCTCGGGCAGGCCGAAGTAGAAGTAGACCTCGGTACGCCGCTCGTGGGTGTGGCACGGCATGGTGTTCCACATGCTGCCCGGCTCGAGGACCGTGACGCCGAGGACCAGCTGGGAGCTCTGGATGCCCTTGACGTGGATGTACTTGTAGATCGTCCGCTCGTTGGAGCCCTCCCGTGACCCGAGGCGGACCGGCTCGGCGTCGTCGAGGGTGGCCTTCACCGTGGGGTGGCTCGCGTGCGCCGGGGTGGAGACCAGGTAGAACCGGCCGTCGAAGGTCACCTGGCGGGCTCCGCGCCCGACGTAGAGGACCTCCTTGGCGCCCAGCTCGAAACGCTCGCCGTCGACGGTCACCGTGCCCGGTTCGCCGATGTTGACCACGCCGAGCTCGCGCCGCTCCAGGAAGAACTCCGAGCGCAGTTCGCCGGGGCAGGGCAGCTCGGTGGCGCCGGCCGATCCGCCGACGATGATGCGGTCCTCGTGGGAGTAGGTGAGCCGTACCTCGCCGTCGGCGAAGAGGCCCTCCACCAGGAACCGTTTCCGGAGCTGCTCGGTGTCCATGCTCGCCAGCTGGTCCGGGGCGGTGGCAGGTCGTGAGTCCATAAGCGCTCCCTAGAATCCCGTTACCGTAAAATTCCACTACATGGGACATAAAATCGCTACATGAAACACTATATCGATGATGTGGCGGGACCTCACGGCCCCGCCACATCCGTCAGGCGGCGGAGACTGGCTTCGGCTCGTCGACCGGATCGGCCTCCAGCGAGTCGATCAGCTCGTCGCGCTCCGGCCGGCGCTCGGGCTTGAGCAGGCCGATCGCCACGTACAGGACCAGCGAGGTGACGAGCGGGACGCCGACCACCATGGTCTGGCTGGTCTCCTCCAGGATCCACTTGACCACCACCCAGACGCCGAGACCGGCGGCCCAGGAGACGATCGCGGCGGTGGGTCCGCTGCGCCGGAACCAGGGCAGCAGGCCCAGCATCAGCGGGATCGAGATCGGGCCCATGGTCGCCGCGACCAGGTCGACCACGATCTTCAGGACCACACCCTGGCCCTCGGTGCTGATCGCGATGATCATGCTGATCAGCACGAAGGTGAACGTGGTGATCCGGGCGAACCTCAGGGCGGCCCGATCGCTGAGGTTACGCACGGCGCGCACCAGCACCGGGGCGATGTCGCGGGTGACCACCGAGGAGATCACGTTGGCGTCCGAGGAGACCATCGCCATCGTGTGCGAGAAGAAGCCCGCCAGCACCAGGCCGATCAGGCCCGGCGGCAGCAGCGTCTTGGCCAGCTCGACGTAGGCCTGCTCCGCGTTCGCCAGCCCCGGGACGATCAGCGGCGCGGCGAACATCGGCATGAACAGGATCAGCGGCCAGACCAGCCACAGCACACTGGACAGCAGCGCCGACCGCTTGGCCGCCGAGCCCGACGGCGCGGCCATGTACCGCTGGGCGAGGTTCCACATGCCGCCGTTGTACTCGAACGTCTTGATGAAGAGCAGAGCCAGGAAGAAGGTCAGCGTGTACGGCCCACTGAACAGGTCGCCGCGACCCGGGGGCAGATCGTCCCACATCGTCCACAGTGACGAGAAGCCACCGAGGTGCGACAGGAACGCGAAGAACATCGCGAAGCCGGCCACCGCCTGGATCACGAACTGACCGAAGTCGGTGAGCACGTCGGCCCAGAGGCCGCCGGCGGTGATATAGACGAGGGTGACGGCTCCGGTGATCAGGATGCCCCAGAGAATGGGTACGCCGGCGAAGCCCTTGAGCAGCACGGAGATGGCAACCCACTTGGCCGCGATGTCCACGACCTTGAGCAGGGCACCGCTGTACGCCAGCGCCTGCTGGGTCGGCACGTTGTAGCGGCGGGCCAGGTACTCCAGCGGCGACGCCACCCCGTGTTTGGATCGCAGCCTGTTCCAGCGGGCCGCGAAGACGAAGGCGCCGATCCCGACGCCGATACCGATCGTCAGAGCCCACCAGACGTACATCGCGAGGCCGTAGTTGTAGGCCACGGCCGCGAAGGCGACGAACATGATGGCGCTGTAACCGGACATATGGTGTGAGATTCCGGCCAGCCACCAGGGGATCATCCCCCTCGCGGTGAAGAAGTCGGCGACGGTGTGAATCCGCCCCTTCGCCCATAGGCCGATGCCGACCATCACCACGAAATACCCGCTGAGAACCAGCCAATCAAGCGTGGTCACGTGCCCTCCCTCCGGTGCCGTAACGCGGACATTGCAAGCATGTTTCGTTACACGGAACGGCTTGTCAATACACGGAACACGGCGATCCTCATCTATGCATGAGTCATGGGAGAGGTCTTGACGGCGTTCCGCGTTACGGGACAATGTTCTGGCCAACGGAAAACAGGAGGGTTCATGCCCAACATCACCGTGGAACTGCTGTCCGGCCGCACGCTGGACCAGCGGCGCGAATTCGCCGAGGCAGTCACCGCAGCGGCGGTCGACATCCTCAAGGCGCGGCGCGCGGCGGTGCGGATCCGCTTCGACGAGATCGAGCGCCAGGACGTCGCCAACGGCGGCACGCTGGAGTCCGATCGGACGTAGCCGCACGGGACATAGCCGCGCGGGATACAGCCGCACACCAGGCGAGGGTCGCGGCAGGCGCGCCCGTCCGAGTCAGATCATTTTTTGGTACGCCGGAAGCGCGCGACGAGCCCGGATGTCGGCACGCCGTACCAGATGGATCGTGACGTCCCCGATCTCGGCCCGCACCCGGGGGCCGAGATCGGGATCCGCCATCACCGCCGCGGATTCTGCGACGGGCGGCGTCAGCGCTTCGGTGCTCCAGGCTTGTGCATGTCGGCGAGCTGCAACGCCAACTGCCCGGTGAACTCCACCGCGGCCATCCGCACAGCCAGCCCACGGGTCGGCCGCGGATGACCGTTACGGGTCAGTCGCGCCAGCCACCGCTTCTCCAGCTGCCGCCGCCCGATCACCGCCGCCACCGAAAGCCCCAGAGCGGCCGCCGTCACTGCGGCCTTCCGCTTGTCGAACGTCTTCTCCGGCTGCGCCTCCGGATCGACCACCGGCCCACCCTCAGCCACCAGCATCGGCCGCGCCCCCACAACAAGCTCGACGCCGGCCCCTTCGGACTCGTCCGACGCCTCGGACGGCGCCACCACCCACCCGACTACTGCCACGGCCGTGACAGTCCCGAGCCGAGCCAGCCGCCGCTTCGCCGGCGACAGCTCCCGGGCCAGAATCCACGTGCTACTGAGCGCGGCCTGCAGCGCAGCCATAGCAACGGCGCGAGGGTACGAACGCGACGAATCCATACCCGCGAAGGTAACCCGATCCGTCAACAAGATCGGGCGAGCCCGGCGAGATCAAGGCCGCCGCCGGATCAGGCCGCGTGCCACACCGATCAGGTGGCGCGGGGCGATGCAGATGTGGGCGTTCACGTGGCGCGGGCGATGCAGATGCGGGCGTTGAGGCGGGCGCCGGCCTCGTAGAACATGTACTCCACGCCCCCGTCGGTGCCGAAGGACGGTGCTGCCACCCGGCCGTTGTCGGCGGGGCCGGGGGAGTGGAAGACGCCGAGGTGGGTTTCGCGGTTGAAGGCGTTGCCGACCTCGGTGATGCGCATTCTGCCGTCGTTGCCGTGGTAGGCGACGTAGGTGGTGTTGTTGCGGGTGACCACCGACGGGCCGGAGATGTCGGTCAGGCCGTCCGGTTCGGGGTTGATCAGTGGGGTCTGGGCGAACAGCCACTGGTCCCAGCCGTTGGGTGACCAGCCGTGGTAGATGCGGCGTTTTCCGGCGAGGACGCCCATGTAGACCATGACGTAGCGGCCGCTGTGTGCGAAGACCCGGGCGTACGAGGTTTCGGTGAGGCCGGGGACGAGGCGGGTGCTCAGGATGGGGGTCTCGTCGCGGAAGGTGAGGCCGTCGGAGGAGCGGGCGACGCGGGTCGTGGTGTTCTCGCCGTGGTAGTAGAGGAAGAACTGGCGGGTGGCCGCGTCCCAGGTGACGTGGGGGGACGACACGTGCGAGACCGTGGTGCTGGGCAGCACGTTGTCGATGACCGGGTTTCCGGTGAACTCGGTGAAGGGGCCGGCTAGTGAGTTGGCCCAGGCCACGCAGATGCCGCCGGGCTTCTCGTGCGGGGCGTAGTACAGGTAGTAGCGGCCGCGGGCTCCGCTGATCTTGTCGTAGACGCCGCGGATGCACGGGAAGATGAACTCGCCGGTCGGGTTGTAGCTCAGCGGCATCTTGAGGGCGTCGCGCAGGTAGGTGTAGGTCGGCATGCCCGCGGGGCCGGCGGCGCGGGCGGCGCTCGGCAGGGCGAGGAGGCCGGCGGCGCCGGTCGCGGCGGCGCCTTGGAGCAGAGAGCGGCGTTTCACAACAAAACCCCCTTGACGGTACGGCTGGTGGATCGAAGTTTCGCCATTGTCAACACCGCCGGTCAAGGTGCTAATACCTATTAGTGCTGGGGTTTCTTGCTTCGGAGCCTTGACGGGCGCCGATCCGGTACCCCACGATCTCCCCACGTTTGTTAATGCGTATTAGCGGCGTAACAGAGGGGACCCGAACGTGCCATCGAGCAACAGGCGGGTGACGCAGCAGGACATCGCCCGGATGACCGGCGTCAGCCAGACCACGGTGTCGATCGTGCTCAACGAGCGCGACGACGCGGCGGTCCGCATCGCACCGGAAACCCGTGAGCGGGTGCTCCAGGCGATCCGCAAGACCGGGTATGTGGCCGACCCGATCGCCCGCCGCCTGGCCTCCCAGCGCAACCGCTTCCTGGGGGTCTTCACCTACGAGCCGGTGTTCCCGGCCGGCCTCGGCGACTTCTACCACCCGTTCCTGGTGGGCATCGAGGAGTGCGCCGAGAGCATCGGCTGCGACCTGCTGCTGTTCACCAGCGCGCCGGTGGTCGACGGCCGGCGGCGGATCTTCCACCAGGACAACCGGCTGCGGCTGGCCGACGGCTGCATCCTGCTCGGCCGCTGGCTCGACCCGGCGGAACTGGCCCGGCTGCTGGCGGAGGGGCAGCCGTTCGTCAGCGTGGGCCGCCGTGACGACGCGGGCGGGCCGGTGCCCTACGTGGGTGCCGACTACCCGGCGGCGACCGCGGCGCAGGTGCGCCGGGCCGTCGAGCTGGGGCACCGGCGGATCGCCTACGTGGGTGAGGGCGCGGGGGCCGAGTCGCACGCCGACCGGTTGCTCGGCTTCACCGCCGCGGTCGCCGAGGCCGGCATCACCGGGGTGCACGTGCGGTTCACCGAAGCCGCCCAAGTCATGGATGAACTGCGAGACCAGGGGGTCACGGCAATTTTTGTTGAGGAGTTCGCGGACGGGGCGATGCTCGCGGAGGAAGCCGAGCGCCGTGCTCTGCGCGTACCAGATGATCTTTCTTTTGTGGCTCTTGGTGATCCGACCCGGCCGGCCAGCACGGACCTGGACTTCACCGGTTTCCGGATTCCGCGGCGGGCGATGGGATGGCAGGCGGTGGAGGTGCTGTCGGCGATCCTGGACGGCACCGGTGGGGAGCAGCAGCGGTTGCTGCCGTGCGAGCCGGTGACCGGTGCGACGCTGGCGGTGGCTCGTGCGTGAGTTGCATGCCGACGTCCTGGTTGTCGGCGGTGGCCTCGGTGGGGTGGCGGCGGCGCTGGCCGCGCTGCGTGCCGGGCGGTCGGTGCTGCTGACCGAGCAGTACGAGTGGCTCGGTGGACAGCTGACCAGCCAGGCCGTGCCGCCGGACGAGCACAGCTGGGTGGAGCGGTTCGGTGTCACGGCGAGTTACCGCGCGCTGCGTGACGGGATCCGTGACTACTACCGGGCGCACTACCCGCTCACCGACCGTGCCCGCCGGACCCGCGACCTCAACCCGGGTGCCGGGCACGTCAGCCGGCTCTGCCACGAGCCGCGGGTCGCCGTCGCGGTGATCGAGGCGATGCTCGCTCCCTACCGGGGGTCGGGGCGGCTCACCGTGCTGCAACCGGCGGTGCCGGTGGCCGCGCACACCGACGGTGACCGGGTCACCGGGGTGACCGTCTCCTTCCAGGGTTCGGATCTGGTGCTGACCGCGCCCTACGTGCTGGACGCCACCGAGACCGGCGAGCTGCTGCCGATGACCGGAACCGAACATGTGACGGGCGCCGAGTCGCAGGCCGAGACGGGTGAGCCCAGCGCGCCGGAGACCGGCGATCCGGCGAACATGCAGGCGCTGTCGGTGTGCTTCGCGATCGACCACGTGGACGGTGACCACACCATCGACAGGCCCGCCTCCTACGACTTCTGGCGCTCCTACGAGCCGCCGTTCTGGGGCGCGCCGATGCTGTCCTGGACGACACCGAACCCGCGAACCCTGCGGAGCTCGACCCGCTCGTTCACGCCGAACCCCGACGACGACCCGTGGCTGGTGGACGCCGACCAGCGGGTCAACCCCGGCGACGGCAACCTGTGGACGTTCCGGCGCATCGCCGCCCGGCGCAACTTCACCGGCGGGCTGTACCCGAGCGACATCTGCCTGGTGAACTGGCCGATGATCGACTACTTCGAGCAGCCGTACGTCGGCGCGCCGGACCCGGCCGCCGTCGAACGCGCCGCCCGGGAGCTGTCGTTCTCGGTGCTCTACTGGCTCCAGACCGAGGCGCCCCGCGCAAGCGGCGGCACCGGCTGGCCCGGCCTGCGGTTGCGCGGTGACGTCACCGGCGGTGCCGACGGGCTCGCGATGGCGCCGTACGTCCGCGAGAGCCGCCGCATCCGCGCCGAGTACACCGTCGTCGAGCAGGACCTGTCCCTGCAGGTGCGCGGTGACAAGGGCGCCGTGTCGTACGCCGACTCGGTGGGTGTCGGCATGTACCGCATCGACCTGCACCCGTCCACCGGCGGCGACAACTACATCGACGTCGCCTCCTGCCCGTTCGAGATCCCGCTCGGTGCGCTGATTCCGCAGCGCATGGAGAACCTGCTGCCGGCCGGCAAGAACATCGGCACCACCCACATCACCAACGGCTCCTACCGGCTGCACCCGGTCGAGTGGAACGCCGGGGAGGTGGCCGGGGCGCTCGCCGCCTTCTGCCTCACCCGCGCGGTGTCCCCGCGAGCCGTCCGCAACACCCCTGAGCTGCTCTCCGAATTCCAGAACCACCTGAGCGCCGATGGCGTCGAGCTGCGCTGGCCCGACGTCAGCGGTTATTGAGAAAGGGTTTTTGATGCGACGCTTCCCCTCCGTCATATCCACCGTCGCCCTGCTCGCCGCGCTCACCGCCTGCGGTGGCGGCGAAACCGAGGCCGGCGGGCCGACCACCCTGCGGATGACGACCTGGTCGGCGAACCCGGCCCACGTCGAGCTGTTCAACGCCATCGCCGCCGACTACAAGGCCACCAACCCCGACGTCACGGTCACCTTCGAGGCCCTGCCGCTGGAGAACTACACGACGACGGTCACCACCCAGATCGCCGGCGGCAACCCGCCCGACATCGCCTGGATCCTGGAGGCGGCCGCACCCGACTTCGTGGCCTCCGGCGCGCTCGTCCCGCTCGACGACAGCATCGACGAGGCGGCCGACCTGGCACCGGGCGCCACCGCGCTGTGGAAGCAGGACGGCAAGCTCATGGGCTACCCGTTCTCCACCTCGCCGTTCGGCGTGTTCGTCAACACCGACATGCTCAAGTCTGCCGGGCAGACCATGCCCGCCGGCGACAGGTGGACCTGGGACAGCGCCACCGCTGTCGCCGCCGCGACCGCTGCCAAGAGCGGTAAGCAGGGCCTGGTGATCCGCGACTTCGACTACAAGGACTGGACCAACCTCGCCACCGTCTTCCGCGGCTGGGGCGCCGAGGCGTGGAGCGCCGACGGCAGGACCTGCGGCTTCGACCAGCAGCCGATGATCGACGCGATGACGTTCCTGCACAAGGCGACCTTCACCGGCAAGGCGCTGCCCGCTCCCGGTGTCGCCGCCGACTTCTTCGCCGGTGAGTCCGCGATGACCATCGCCCAGATCTCCCGGGCCTCGCTGCTCAAGGAGGCCAAGTTCGGCTGGACCCTGGTGCCGCTGCCCGCCGGGCCGTCCGGCGAGTACTCGGTGATCGGCCAGGGCGGTCTGGGCGTACTGAAGAAGGGCAAGAACGCCGACGCCGCCCGCGGCTTCGTCAAGTTCTTCACCAGCCCGGCCAACTCCGCCAAGCTCGCCCAGTTCTTCCCGCCGCCGCGTCAGTCCCAGCTCACCGCGGAGACCCTGGCCAAGGCGAACCCGCTGCTCAAGCCGGAACAGCTGCAGGACGTGGTGATCGACGGCATCGCCGACGGCGTGGTCAAGCCCAGCCACACCGGCAGCGCCGAGATCAACCAGGCCGTCCGCTCGGCGCTCGACCCGCTGTGGAAGCCGGGCGCGGACGTGACGGGCGTGCTGCGCGGCGTGTGCACCGCGATCTCCCCACTGCTGGCCAAATGACGTTCCTGACGACGCGGCGGCGTGACCAGATAGCCGGATATCTCTTCATCACCCCGGCCCTGATCGGCGCCATCGCCTTCGTGTTCGTTCCGCTCGTGCTGGTTGTCTGGTACAGCCTGCACGAGTGGAACGTCCTCGCCGACACGTTCGACTTCGTCGGCGCGGAGAACTACCGCAAGCTCGCCGACGACCCGAACGTCCCGGCGGTGCTGCGCGCCACCGGGCTCTTCTCCATCGGGCTCGTCGTGCTCAACCTGACGCTCGCCCTGCTCCTGGCGGTCCTGCTGAACCAGAAGCTGCGCGGCACGACCGTCTTCCGGGTGCTGTTCTTCTCGCCGGTCGTGGTGTCGCTGCTGGCCTGGACCATCGTGTGGGGCTTCCTGCTGCAGGACAACGGCGGCATCAACGGCCTGCTCGCCGCGATCGGCGTCGACGGCCCGAACTGGCTGCGCTCCGGCGGCACCGCGATGGCATCGGTCGTCGTCGTGCAGGTCTTCAAGAACGTCGGCCTCAACATGGTGCTGTTCCTCGCCGCCCTTCAGGGCGTACCGCAGGAGCTCTACGAGGCGGCCCGCACCGACGGCGCCGGCCGGTGGACCGTCTTCCGCCGGATCACCCTGCCGCTGATCAGCCCGACCATCCTGCTCACCTCGATCATCACCGTGGTCGGGTCGCTCCAGGTCTTCGCGCAGATCAGCGTGCTCACCCAGGGCGGTCCGGGCACCTCCACCACGGTGCTCGTCTACTACCTGTACCAGCAGGCGTTCCAGTTCCACGCCTTCGGTTACGGCTCCACCCTGTCCGTCCTGCTGTTCCTCATCGTCCTGGCACTGACCGTGCTCCAGTGGCAGATGCGCAAGAGGTGGGTCTTTCATGAGTCCTAAAACCAAGATTTTCTTGTACGGGCTACTGCTCGTCCTCTGCGTGCCGTTCGTCTTCCCGACCTGGTGGATGATCACCAGCTCGTTCAAGCCGAACGCGGACATCTTCTCCTTCGATTTCGCGCCGCGGAACTGGACGCTCGATCCGTGGCGGCAGGTCTTCGAGATGCAGCCGTTCGCCCAGCAGTACTTCAACAGCGCCTACATCGCCGTCGTCGTCACCCTGGGCACGCTCGTCGTGGCGGCCATGGCCGGTTACGCCTTCGCCCGGATCCGCTTCCCCGGCCAGAACGCGCTCTTCCTGGTCGTGCTCACCGGCCTGCTCATCCCGAGCGAGGTGACGATCGTCCCGCTGTTCCGGATGTTCAACAGCCTCGGCATGGTCGACACGCACTGGCCGCTCATCCTGGTGCCGATGCTCGGGCCGCCCAGCGTGCTGGCGACCTTCATCATGCGGCAGTTCTTCATCACCCTGCCGGTCGAGCTGGAGGAGGCGGCCCGCATGGACGGGCTGGGCCGGCCCGCCATCTTCGGCAGGATCGCGCTGCCGCTGGCCAAACCGGCGCTCGGTGCGGTCGCCATCTTCACGTTCCTGCACAGCTGGAACCTGTATCTGGAGCCGGTCGTCTACATCTCCTCGCAGACGAAGTACACGCTGCCGCAGGCGCTGACCCAGTTCACCGACGCCTATCAGGGGCAGCTGTGGAACGTACAGCTCTCGGCGGCGTCGATGACGGCGATCCCGGTGCTGATCGTCTTCGTGATCGCCCAGCGCCAGTTCATCGAGGGGCTCGCCCACACCGGTCTGAAGGGGTGATCAAGCCTGCTCGGAGGCCTGTCCGGCCTGCTCGGAGGGTGTGATCAAGCCTGCTCGGAGGCTTGTCCGGCCTGCTCGACGGTGGGGAAGACGGCGAGCAGGTGGTCGAGGTTTGTGACGGTCAGCATGGAGCGCAGGTCGGGGGACGCCCCGGCCAGCCGCAGCCAGCCGCCCTGAGCCTGCGTCTGCCGGTGCAGGTCGACGAAGAAACTCAGGCCGCTGGAGTCGCAGAACGTCACAGCTCCCACATCCAGGATCAGCCGGAGATGACCCGCCAGCAGCGCGATGTCGGCGGCGCGGCGCAGTTCGTCACGGCTGTCCCGGTCGATCTCCCCGGCCACGGCGATGACCGTGCCGGCGCCGGGAACGTCCTTGACCGTGACGGTCAGGATGTCGGATGCCATCGCCATGCGCTCCGTTCGAAGTAGGACACACGGATCATGGCACGGTACGCCGCGCGCTTCCCGGAGACCACTCGGCGAGAAGCAGCGTGGCGTCATCCTCGGGCAGGCCGTGCTGGTGCTCGACCACGGCGTGCGACAGCCTGCGCAGGGTCTCCGGTGCGGGCAGGCCGGCGGCGTCGTGGTGCTCGGCCAGCTTGACCAGGCGGTCCAGTCCGAACTGCTCGCCGCCGGCGTCGCGGGCCTCGGTGATGCCGTCGGTGTAGAGCAGCAGCCGATCCCCGGGCTCCAGCTGCTGCTCGCCCATCTCGGTGCGGAGGTCCGCGATGCCCAGCGGCATCCGCCCACCGCCGCCGACCTCGGCGACGGCAGACTTGCCGCGCAGCAGCACCGGCGCCGGATGCCCGGCGTTCACGTAGCGCAACAGGCCGGTCTCCAGGTTCAGCTCGGCCAGGAACCCGGTGACGAAACGGGCGTCTGTGAACTCGGCGAACAGCGCGGCGTCGGCGCTGCGGGCCTGCGCGACCAGGTCACCGCCGTCACGCCGGGCGGCGCGGATCGACGCCAGGGCCACCACTGTCGCCAGGCCGGCGCTGAGGCCGCGGCCCACCCCGTCGAGGATGGCGAACTGTGCCGACATGCCGTCGACGGCGTAGTCGTAGCCGTCACCGCCGACTGCGTAACACGGTTCGAGGACCGCGGTGATGACGAGCTCGTCGCTCGAGGCGGTGAGCGGTTGCAGGACCTGCCACAGCAGTTCCGACGCCACCGACATGGGCTGCGAGCGGCGTACCAGCTCCAGGCTGTCCCCCCGGGGACGGCAGGTGGAGATCAGGTGGCCGACCAGGCCGGCGAGAAGCTCGCAGCGTTCCCGCAGCGCCTCGGCCTGCGGATCCAGCCCCTCGGGCAGGAGAAAATCGAGCACGCCGATCCGGTCGGTCCCGTTGACCACCGGCACCCACCAGTGTGATCGCGCTGCGCGGCCCGAACCGTCCGGGACCGAGCGGACCAGCGCGAATGCCCGCCCGGCGAGCGAATCGTCGATCTGAGCCGGATCCGGCGTCTCCCGGCCGGGCACCGGCAACGGCTGCAGGGCATGCTGCTCGTGGTCGACCAGGTAGATCGTGGTGGTGATGCCCAGCCGCTCCATGGTCGCGGCGACGGTTTCGGCCACCTGGTCCGGTTTCCACAGATGTGACCGGTCCAGGATCCGCCGCATCGCGTCCAGCCAGGCCCGTTCATCCATGTACCCCACATGCCCGAGCCTACGGGTCATCAACCGCCCGCCACGGGACGTCGAGGGTGACAGCGGCGCAGGACCGGAGGAATGGGTCAGGCGAGCAGGGACTCGCGCATCTCCTTGCCCGGGTTCCAGCCGCCGATCGGCTGGGTGCCGGTGGGGTCGAGGACCTGGACGGTCAGGTTGCGGCGCATCCACTCGCGGGCCGGTGCCGGCAGCGGGGGCGGGTTGCCCATCGCGGCGCGGATCTCGCGGGCTGCCGTGATCAGGCGGCTGGCCAGGGTGGCGGCGTCGGCGTCGATGCGGACGCGGGCGAACTCCCAGCCGTCCAGGGTGAGGTCGAGGATCTCGAAGAGGTGGTCCAGCAGCTGGTCCGGATCCGCGGCGCCGACCGCCTGACGGCCCTGCGCGCCGAGCACGTGGGCGGCCGCCGTGACGTGAATGTACGGGTGGAAGCCGCACGGAAGGGCGAACAGCGGCCACCGCAGGTGCCCACCGGCGTTCTGCCACAGCGGGCGGTAGTTCATCCGGTCGGCGGGGCGCCCCAGCGCTGCGGCCTGCGCATATATCTCCGCGTAGGCCGAGTCGGCGAACTCGCGCAGGATCGTCGCCGTCGCTGCCAGCCCGTCGTCGTCGGCGCCGAGCAGGCCGGCGGCCGCGTCGGCCTGAGCCGCGAACGGCGCCTGCACCTGAGGGCCGAACTGCTGCCGCGCCTGGTGGAGCAGCTCCTGCTGCCGGCCCGGGTCCTGCTGACCCTGCCGCTTACCCGGTCCGAATCGCAACCACCGCATGGTCGCCAATGCTAGAGCGTTGTGCCGTGGCCCGCGGACCGGCAGTATTCACACAGTCAGTGCATAAAGAGGAGAATCAATGGGGATCACTCGTCGCACCCTGATTTCGACGGCCGCGCTCGCCGCCACGACCGCCGGACTGGCCACGCCGGCCGAGGCCGGGGGCCGGAAGACCCGGCCGGTCATTTTCATCCACGGCAGCGCCGGCTCCGCGATGCAGTTCCGCACCCAGGCCAAGCGCCTGGCGAGCAACGGTTACCCGATCGACACCATCGAGGCCCACGAGTACGACTCGCCGAACATCGCCACGATCCTGGCCGCGGTCTACGCCGGCCTGGACGACCGGATCACCCGGCTGCTCGCCGCCACCGGCGCCGACCGGGTCGACCTGATCGCGCACTCGCTCGGCACCTTCGTCACCCAGGGCTATCTGACCAGTTCACCCGAGCGTGCCGCCCGGGTCGCCCACTACGTCAACCTCGACGGCCGGCCCGCGGCGGCGCTGCCCGCAGGGGTGCCGACGCTGGCGATCTGGGGCGAGGGCGACCCGGCGCGCGCCGTCACGGGCGCCACGAACGTCTACTTCCCGGACCAGTCGCACACCCAGACGGTGTCGTCGGTGGAGTCGTTCCGGGAGATCTACCGCTTCCTCCAGGGCCGCGAACCCCGCACCGACAGGGTTGTCGCGCAGCGCACCGCGTACATCTCAGGTCGTGCCGTTCTCTTTCCCAGCAACGCTGGGGTGACCGGCGCGAAGCTGGAGGTCTACCCGGTGAGCCCGCGCACCGGCCGCCGTCTGGGGCGCAAGCCCGCCCACATCCGGCCGATCGGCGCGGACGGCACGTTCACCCGGGTGCCCCTGCAACCGCACGCCAGGTACGAGTTCGCCCTGATCCGTGACGGTCAGGCCACCCACCACTTCTACTTCGAGCCGTTCCGCCGCTCGGACTCCTTCGTGCGGCTGCTGACCAGCCGTCCCGGTGAGGGCATCGGCGCCCTGGTCGACACCAGCGACCGGCACACCGCGCTGACCTTCCAGCGGCAGAAGGAGTGGTGGGGCGACCAGGGTGATCACCTTTGGATCAACGGTACGAACATCCTGAACAGCGCGAACGCTCCGCGGGCCAAGCGGGTGATCGGCGTGTTCGCGTTCGACGACGGCAGCGACGGCGTCACCGACCTGACCGCGCCGATCCCGGAGATCTTCGCCGTTACTTTCATGACCGGAATGGACGTCTTCATCCCGGCGGCGCAGCGTCGGCTCGGCACCGTGCCGATCGTCGTCAAGAGCCGGGGCGGCGGCTTCACCCACCTCCCGGTCCCGAACTGGCGATCAAGCACCCACCGCGTCTCGATCGAGATCGACGATCACTAGACGCTCTCTTCGCGAGGGGCGGAGAGCTGCTTCTGAGCGGGTGGCGGGCGGCAGAGACGGCCGCAGGCGGGTGTAGGCGCGCACGCGACGCGGCCGTGCGCGTCCGCACCCGCTTCCCAGCGATAGCCGGCTCGCACACAACCCGACCGTGCGCTTCTACCCACGCCGGGGCGACAACCCGCTCTCCCGCAACCTCACCGTGCGCGCCTGCTGGTGCAGGCACCCGTCAGGGTGGCGGCTCGCCTGCGGGCCGGCCCAGGTCCGGCTGGGGGGTGAGTGCTGTGTCCGAGGCCGTGAGGTAGCACTGGGAGCCAGCCACGTCTGGGCCTAGATCGCCGACCAGCTCCTCGAATCCATCGCCCCGCTACAGCACACGGTCAGGAA
This sequence comes from Actinoplanes sp. GCM10030250, assembly GCF_042666575.1. Taxonomy (NCBI): domain Bacteria; kingdom Bacillati; phylum Actinomycetota; class Actinomycetes; order Micromonosporales; family Micromonosporaceae; genus Actinoplanes; species Actinoplanes sp. GCM10030250. Next base: position 82,546 of record NZ_JBHTDO010000036.1, read on the forward strand.
CCGGTTACGGGCGGGTCCGGTGCTCGCAGTCGCCACCAGCGCTGTTCACCGGGTTCGCCGGGCACCTCCCGGGTCGCCGCCCGGAATGCGTCGTCGATGCGAGCCAGGGCCGAGCCGAACAGGCCGGCTGTCTCCTCCGGCATGCGGCGCGCGTCCTCCGCGAGTTCGTCGCGGGTGCAGAGGTCCTCCTGGTAGTACTCGGCCGGATACCAGCCGTCCGGTGGCCAGCCCGCTGTCATGCGCCGGACCATGGCCTCCCATGCCCCGAGCCGGGCGGCCACCTCCCGGGGCAGATCGGGAAGCCCGCCGGTGATCGGCGTCGGCATGCGATGTTCCCGGATCACCTCCGGCAGAGCCGCGACCCGGACGTCCGGCAGCAGCGCCACCGGTTCCTCGACCGCGTCGATGACGAGCCTCGCCGAGTCCGTGCCGTCCTGCTCATAGACGCGGGCTCTGGTGCGCGAGCCGCCCGGCTCCACCAGCCAGTAGGCGCTCGGCGGATGATCCTGGGCCGAATACAGCACGAGTACGCCCAGGGTGGCCGCCAGGTGGGCCGCCGCCCGGTCGGCGGGCGGCCCTGGCTCGCGCAGGTAGACGTCGAGCGACCAGGAGACGTCGCCGTCAATCGGCGCGATCGTGCACAGCACGTCCGCATCCCAATTCCGCTCCGCGGCGTCCGCGGGACTCACCTCCACCGCGTCCGCCGGAACCGACGCGAGGCCGGCGAGGGCGGCCCTCAGCCGGGAGCCGTCCAGGGCGCCCACCACCAGCAGGTCGTAGGTCATGGCGTGTAGGTCCCGTCGTAGATGGACTTGGCTTTCACGATCGCCTCGGGATTGTTCAGGAACCGGGGATCCCGCTGGAACGCGGCCACCTTCTCCACGTCGCCGTCCGCGCGAGCGATCTCCCTGAGGGCCGCGTACTCGTTACGGTCGAGGCGGGCGATACCTGGACCGGAATCCGGGAAGACCGTGCCGCTCGGCTCGATGCCGTACGAACGCCCATTTATTTCATAGCGTCCAGTCTGCGGGTTCCAGGCGGCATTCCCGGCGGCTATTTCTCTGACGTCGCCGCGGACGGCGTCCTCGTTGCCGCGCAGAATGACACTGTTCTCCGGCCGGACCAGGCCATGCTTGACGCCGGCGAGGGTATGCCGGTTGTTCGGCGGATCGAGGTCCTTCCCGCGAGCGGGCCCCGCGATGTCGTCGCGGCCACGCCAAGGCGGCCCCGGTGGCGGCAGCGCGGAACTGCTCGGTGAGCCGTCCGCGTGACCGCCTGCAACGGAACCCGAGCCCGGGCCGGGCTCCGCCCGATGCAGAGGCTTCGCACGCGCGAGTTGCTCGGCCATCCCGAGGAGTCCGCCCAGCGCCCCCTCGAGTCGGGTGACCCCGGGAAGGAGACGGCGCAGGCTCGCCAGCAGCCCCATGATGAAGTGCTGGATCCTGGTGGCCCAAGCCGCGACGAGAGAAGCTACCTGGCCGGCGACCAGGGGAGTCGCGATGCCGAGGGTGAGGCCCTCGGCGGCAAGCCATTGCGGTAACCGCGCCGCGAGGGTGGCGACGAACTCGGCGATCAGGTCGCGGACAATCTCCCGGACGAGACCGACCAGCAGTCCGGTGCCTTCCACCGCTGAGGAGATACCGGTCGCGGCGGTGGTGAGGCCTTCGAGCACGGCGAGATGCTCGCCGGCGTGGGCGCGGTACGCGTCGGCGGAGGCCCCGAACCAGCCGGCGGCCTCGGCGTGGAGCCGCTCGGCGTACTCCACGCGGGCGGTTCCGATGACGGCGGCGACGTTCTCCCACGTGGCGGCATGCGCGGCGACCTCGTCGCCGTCGCCGGCCAGCCAGTCGAGCGCGTCCTGCAACGGCCGGACGTGTTCCATCAACCAGCCGACGCCCCAGCTGACCAGGCCGCTCAGAGGGTCGAACGCGAGTGACAGGGCCTCCATGGAGACACCGAGCCCGCCGAGTGACGTGTCGACCCACTCGCGGCTGCGGATGCCGTCGGTGATCTGGCGAACGTCCTCCACCAGACCGAGACCGCTGATTCCGGTGGTGGAATCGGCGGCCTCGGCCACCAGCGGATAACTCAAGGAAGGGGCCTTCCCGGCGCAGCGGAGGACTTACCTGCTGCGGGGGTGTACCGGGATCCGAAGCGGACGGTTCACCGGACATCTTGATCAAAGGTACGAGCCGGACCCGGTCGGTGCGGGGCTCGATTGATATTGGCGATCGGTAGCTGCCACAATCCTGCGGCCGCGAACGTTGTAGTGCCGGGGAGGAAAATGTGGCGAAGGTGTGGTGGAGGGCGATCGCGGTGGTCCTGCTGGTAGCGGGTGCCACCGGCGGCGTCTACCTCGGTTCTGAGCGGGAAACCGCTCAGGAGACCGTCGCCGTCGACGAGACGCTGCTGATCAAGGAGCGGCATGCCCGGCAGGTGGCGGCCCGATCGTTTCGGACCGCGGCCGAGGATCAGGCGGCGACCAAGGCGTCCGCCGAGGTGAAGGTTGCCGCCGGGCAGGCGCGCACGCTGGAGAAGAAGCGCAAGGAGAAGAAGGCCGCCGCCGACGTGGAGAAGACCACTGGCTCAGTGCCCTTCGACGGGCCGATTCCGGACTCCTGTGACGAGTTCAAGGGCAACCGTGCGACCGGGTGTGCGCTGATGCTGGCCAAGGGCTTCAAGATCGCCGAGTTCCCGTGCCTGAACAACCTGTGGAACAAGGAGAGCGGCTGGAATCATCTGGCCGAGAACAAGGGCTCCGGGGCGTACGGTATCCCCCAGGCCTTGCCTGGCAAGAAGATGGCCTCGGTGGCCGACGACTGGCGGATCAACGCGGCGACCCAGATCAAGTGGGGCCTCGGCTACATCAAGGGCCGGTACAAGACGCCGTGCGGCGCGTGGCGGAACTTCCAGAACAACGGCAATTACTGAGACTTCACTGAGAGTAAGTTTCGGCTGAGGGTTTCCGGCAAGTCTCTTGGTCGTGATCGACGAGGGAACCCTGCCGACCGAACCGTGGCAGGTCCGGGAGACGCGTGTCGACCCGGACCTGCTCGCACAGACCGAATCCGTCTTCGCGTTGTCGAACGGCTACCTGGGCCTGCGCGGCAACCTTGACGAGGGCGAACCGTACGGGCTGTCCGGCACCTACCTCAACTCGTACTACGAGCAGCGGCCGCTGCCCTACCCGGAGGGCGGCTACGGCTACCCCGAGCAGGGCCAGACGATCGTCAACGTCACCGACGGCAAGCTGATCCGGCTGACCGTCGACGACGAGCAGTTCCACGTCGACAAGGGTGTGCTGCACGCCCACGAGCGGGTGCTGGACCTGCGTGCCGGCGTGCTGCGCCGCGAGGTCGACTGGGAGTCGCCGGCCGGCCGGCGGGTGCGGGTGCGCAGCGAGCGCCTGGTCTCGTTCACGCAGCGGTCGGTGGCCGTGATCAGCTACGAGATCGAGCCGGTCGACGCCGAGGTGCGCATCACCGTGCAGTCCGGGCTGGCCGCGAACGAGGAACAGGTCAAGGTCTCCGACGACCCGCGGGTGGCGGCCGCGCTGGGCAGGCCCCTGGAGGCGGTCGAGCAGGACCGTGAACAGCACGGTGCGGTGCTGCTGCACCGCACGAAGGGCAGCGGCCTTCTGATGGCGGCCGGCATGGACCATCTGGTCGAGGCGCCGGGCGACTTCGAGGAGGAGACCGACGTCCGCGAGGACTGGGCACGCACGACGGTGGTCACCGTGGTGCCGCCCGGCGGGCGCCTGCGGATCATCAAATTCCTGGGGTACGGGTGGAGCACCTCCCGCTCCACCGAAGCTCTGCGCGACGAGGTCGCCGCCGCGCTCACCGGGGCCCGCTACACCGGGTGGGACGGCCTGGTGGCCGAGCAGCGCGCCTACCTCGACGACTTCTGGGACGCCGCCGACGTCGAGATCGAGGGTGACCCGTCCCTGCAGCAGGCGGTCCGGTTCGGACTGTTCCACGTGCTGCAGGCCGGCGCCCGTACCGAACGGCGCGCCATCGCCGGCAAGGGCCTGACCGGTCCCGGCTACGACGGCCACGCCTTCTGGGACACCGAGGGTTACGTGCTGCCGCTGCTCATGTACACCTGCCCGCAGGCCGCCGCCGACGCGCTGCGCTGGCGTCACTCGATCCTCGGGCACTCCCGCGACCGGGCCCGCACCCTCGGCCTCGAGGGAGCGACGTTCCCCTGGCGCACCATCGGCGGCGAGGAGTGCTCCGCCTACTGGCCGGCCGGTACCGCCGCGCTGCACCTGAACGCCGTGATCGCCCGCGCCGTCGACAGGTACCGCCGGATCACCGGTGACACCTCGCTCGAGGAGGAGTGCGGCCTGGAGATCCTGGTGGAGACCGCCCGGATGTGGGTCTCGCACGGTCACCACGACGCCGACGGCGCCTGGCACATCGACGGCGTCACCGGCCCGGACGAGTACAGCGCCGTCGCCGACGACAACGTCTTCACCAACCTGATGGCCGCCCGGAACCTGCGCGCCGCCGCCGACGCCTGCACCCGCCGCCCGGACGTGGCGAAGCGGCTCGGCGTGCGCCCGGACGAGCCCGACACCTGGCGGGCCTGCGCGCACAGCGTGCACATCCCGTACGACGAGCGGCTCGGCGTGCACCCGCAGTCCGAGGGTTTCACCCGGTACGCGCCGTGGCACTTCCCGGCGACCCGCTCGGACGACACGCTGATGACGCAGGCCACGTACTTCCAGCTCTACCGCAGGCAGGTCGTCAAGCAGGCCGATCTGGTGCTCGCCATGCACTGGTGCGCCGAGGACTTCACCGCCGAGCAGAAGGCGCGCAACGTCGACTACTACGAGCGGATCACGGTACGGGACTCGTCGCTGTCCGCCTGCACCCAGGCGGTGCTCTGCGCCGAGGTCGGCCACCTCGAACTGGCACACGACTACGCGTGGGAGGCGGCCATGGTCGACCTGCGCGACGTGCACGGCAACACCCGCGACGGGCTGCACATCGCGTCGCTGGCGGGTGCCTGGTCGGCGATCGTCGAGGGTTTCGGCGGCCTGCGCGAACGCGACGACGTGCTGGCCCTGGCGCCACGGCTGCCGTCCGGGATCACCGGGCTGCGGTTCCGGGTGCGGCACAGCGGGGTGCGGCTGCTGGTCGAGGCCGACCACGACACGGTACGGGTCAGCCTGCGCGACGGCCACGCCGCGAAACTGCCGATCGTGCTCTACGACGAGCAGGTCGAGGTCACCGCGGACGAGCCGGTGGAGCGTCCCGTCGTACGCCTGGAACCGATCCTGCCGCCACCGGTGCAACCACCCGGATATGCACCCGCCCCGGACCGTAAATGATCGCCTCAGTAGGCTCCCGGACATGAGCGACGAGGCCGAGTTCCACCCCGACCGGACACAGGAGATCTTTGTTTCCGCGGTGGTACCGGCCCACCCTCCGCAGCACGGTGGTGCCGAGGTCGTGGAGGTCGCCGCCTACCGCGGCGCCACCAAGTTCGAGCGCGAGGTGATCGAGAAGGTGGCCGCCGCGGCTGCCCGGTCGGTGCCGGGTGTCGCCGAGCTCGGCGGCGACGTGGCCCGCTTCTTCAACGCGGTGCTCGACCGGGTCGGCCTGGACAAGGTGGGCGACGCCACCCGCGGTGTGTCGGCCGAGGTCGACGGCCTTGACGTCGCCGTCACCGTGGTGCTCGTGATCGCCGCAGGCGAGGTGGAGTCCGAGGTGACCGCCGAGGTCCGGACCCGGGTGATCGAGGCGGTCGAACGGTACGGCCTGCACGTCAGCAACGTCGACGTGAAGGTCGACGACATCCTGCTGCACTGAGCCTGTCGCAGCACTGAGTCGTTTCCCTCCCACCGGGGAGGCGGCGCATGATCTGCCGAAGGCATGGCGCCGCGGGGCAGCGCCGTCCCTCGTCCCCGTGATGAGACCGACACGCCGAACCTCCCCGGTGGACACCGGGAACACACATCAATGTCAACTGATGAAATCAGGTACGCTGCGTGCGCGTCCCATTGGTTGACAGCGATGATGAGCATACGCATGATCGCTTGATCCGTGTCAACCGATCGGGCCTTCGGTTGACATTAGGAGAGGCGACGTTGAGCAGTGCACCCGGCGATCGTCCACTCACGAGCATGCGGGACAGGCTGAACTACCTGTTCGAGACCGTGCGGCCGGCCGGAAAACCCCGCTACTCGGTCCGCGAGGTGGCCGAGGCGATCAAGCGGGACCAGAACTTCGACATCTCCGCGGCCTACATCAACTACATCTGCACCGGCGAGCGGGAGAACCCCGGCGTCCAGCAGGTCCGGGCCCTGGCGTGCTTCTTCGGCGTGCCGGTGGCGTTCCTGCTCGGCGAGGGCGACCTCGGCCAGGTCAGCCGGGAACTCGACCGGCTCCGGGCCGCCGTCGTCCTCAAGGAGAAGCTTCAAGCCGCCGACGACGCCATGAACGACCCCGGCGTCCGGGTGGTCGCCCTCAAGGCCCGGGGCCTGTCGCCGTCACACCTCAAGCTCGTGTCGGCGATGCTCGACCAGGTCCGCGAGATCGAGGGTCTGGACTAGGTGCGCGCCCGCGACATCCGCCGCTACGAGCAGATCCTGCGCCGGCTCGACATCACGATCCCGGTGCCGTTCGACGCGCGCACGTTCGGCGAGCACATCGCCGAGAAACGCGGCCGGCCCATGCACATCCTGCCGATGGACACCAGCGACGCCGTGGCGCCGTGCGGGCTGTGGCTGTCCACCGACAGGGCCGACTACATCGTCGTCGACGAGCGGGCCCCGGCCGTGCTGCGCGAGCACATCCTGCTGCACGAGCTGGCACACATGCTCTGCGACCACACCGGCCGCCTCCAACTGGACGCCGCCGACCTGTCGTTCGACTTCCTCGACCCGGCGATGGTGGAGCGGGTGCTCGGGCGTACCAGCCGCTATCCCGACGGCCAGGAGCGCGAGGCCGAGGGGGTGGCCAGCGTGATCAGCCGGTTCGCCGCCCGCCGGTCACCGGTGCCGCGCCCGCGCGACGAGGAGGACACCCGTACGGCAGCCCTCGACCGGGTCAGCTCCGCGCTGGCCGCCGACCGGAGCTGGAAGATGACCGACGCGCCGGCGGCCGATCCTTCTGATCCTGCTGCCGGCGATGCTTCTGCCGCCGATTGGAGTGGGCAGTGACCGATCACAGTCCGCTCGTCGCCGCGCTGATCGCCTTCCTCGCCCTGGTGCCGAAGAGCGTGCAGCTGCTGCGCGACCCGGGCAACCCGGCTCTGCGCGCCACCTGCGGGGTCCTGGCCAGCCTCGGTGTCGCCGAAGTCGTGTCCTGGGGACCCGTCTACCACGCCATCGGACAGCTCAGCGGCGTCCCGAACCTCGCCCGATATCTGATGCATCTGTGTGCGCTGGTCGCTGCTGCCGCCGTACAGTCGCTCTTTCTGCATCTGAGCGATCCCCGGACGGCCCGCCGGCGCGCCGCCCACCGCTGGCTGCTCCTCGCCCTGATCGCGGCGATCATGGCCGCCACCTTCCTGGCCGCCGGCTTCTCCGTCGAGGACGCGGAGAACTTCGCCGATCGCTACGCCGCGGCGCCCTGGATGCGCGAGTACATGCTCAGCTTCCTCGCCTACCTCGCGCTCGCGATGATCGATATCATGCGGATGTCGATCCGCTACTCGCGGCAGCTGCCGGCCTCCGCACTGCGCACCGGTCTGCGCGTGCTCACCGCCGGCGCGATGGTCGGCCTGATCTACGTGCTGCACAAGGCGAGCTTCATCCTCGTCGTCTCGCTCGGCGGAACGATGCCCTGGCCGGAAGGGCCCGCCTCCAAGGTGCTGATCGTCCTGGGCATCGTCCTGGTCAGCGCCGGGCTGGTCATTCCGTCGACCGCCAAGGCCGCGACCGCGCTGCGACAATGGCCCGGCCAGTACCGCCTCTACCGCGCCATGCATCCGCTCTGGCGAGCCCTCTACGAGATCGACAGCACCGCGAACCTCAACCCGCCACACCGCCGCCCGCCACTGTCCACACTGGGCGTCGAGACCTACCGCCGGGTCATCGAGATCCTCGACGGGCTGCGCCGGCACGACGGATACCTCGACCCGGAAGCGGGCGAACGAGCCGCCGGCGCGGCCTCCGCCGCCGGACGATCACCAGCGGAGGCGCGAGCCGCGGGAGACGCCGCCAGCATCGCTGCCATGGTCAACTACCTTTCTCGTACGCCGGAAGCGTCCCGCCGCCCGCCACGTCCCGGCGGCGGGCTCGCCCTGATGGAGGAGACCGACCTGGACGTCAGCGTGCGGCATCTGGCTGCTGTGTCGCGGATGTTCCCGGCTGCGCTCGCGGCTGATCTCTCACGCGAGTCCGGGCTCTCACTCGAGGCTGCGCACTCACGCGAGTCCGGGCTCGGGCTCGGGCTTGAGGCCGGGCACGGGCTCGATGGTGGGCACGGGCTCGATGGTGGGAGGGTTGATGACGACGCTCGCTGAACGCCGGCCCGCGGATCGGGCGGCCCGGGTGCTCACCGAGATCCTGTCGCCGGCGGTGCTGGTGGCCGCTGTGCTGATCGCTGTCGCGTGGCATGCCGCGGACTCGCCGCTCACCGCTCTGATCTGGGGCGTGATCGCGGCGGCGGCGGCCAGTTTCCTGCCGATCGCGTACATCCTGCACGGCGTACGCCGCGGCGCCTGGACCGATCGGCACGTGGGTGTACGGTCCCAGCGGACCCTGCCACTGCTGGTCTGCCTGGGTTCGACGGCCTCCGGGACCCTCGCCCTGTACGCGGCCGGGGCACCCCGCGACCTGCTCGCCCTGATCGCCTGCATGGCCGCCGCACTGGTGGTGGCCATCCCGATCACGCTGGTGCTGCGGTGGAAGATCTCCATTCACAGCCTGGTGGCGGCCGGTACGGCGGTGACGTTCGCTGTGGTTTTCGGGTGGGTGCTGGTGTGTACGTGGCCGTTTGCCGCGGCGGTGGGGTGGTCGCGGGTGCGGCTGGGGGATCACACCGCTGGGCAGGTTGTTGCGGGGGCGGTGGTGGGGGCGCTGGCGACCGGGGTGCTGTTCCCGCTGTTGCGCTGAGCTTCCGGCGTGTCTTTTTTCCAGCTTTGCTGGGCTTTCCCGCTTCGCTGAGTTTTTCTCGCATCACAGTGCGGATCATGGCTGGACGTGGCGGTCGTCGTCCGATAACGTTCTGTCAACGCCGTTGCGAGTTCTTCCCCCGTGGAATTCGCAGCGGCGCCTTTATGTGCGTGTTTCGCCTGGGGTGAGTGCGTGGTGATGGTTCCCGCGGGTTCCGGCTTCCTCGGCGGGGTGCCCCGGGAAGACCTGGAATGATCACCGGCCGCGGCTCGCCGGGATTAGGCGGGGCGCTGATGGGAAATGTCCACAGTGCAGTACCTACCGGAATCGGTCATCCGCCATCGGTCATCGGGAGAAGCGACAGTGAACTGGCTGGAATTCTCGTTGCTGCACACGACCGAACCCTGTGCCGTGGAGGTGCGGGCAGCCACCGGCTCCGCACCCGTCCAGGTCGGACCGTGCGTAGTCACCGACAGCACAGTCTTCTGCCCCCCGGACACGGTCGCCCCACCGGGATCCCGCATCACGCTGCCGACCGGCGACACCGTACGCGTCCTCAACGCCCACTTCCTCGACTCCTGTGGCACCCGCCTCCCCGAACACTGGCAACTCGACGTAACCCGCCGAGGCCGCGCCAACAGCCGCCGCCCCACCCCCGTTTCCACCGCCACCTCCTCCGCCACCCACTGACCGCCCCGCTGCCAGCCGCGCCCCTGCGTGCGCGCCTTACCACCATCGGTTTCCGCGATCACGGAAGTCCGGGGCATGGTGGCGACAACATCGCCGAACGCCCCGGACCTGCCGGGTGGTGGTGTCAGAAGTTGGCGGTGTGGAGCAGGCGGTTGGGTGAGCCGGAACCAGGACTCGTCACGACACCGGTGGTGGCGTTGCTGACGATCGCGGCATGGACCTGCGCGGGTGTGTCCTCGGGATGGTTCGCCAGGTAGAGGGCGGCCCCGCCGGCCACATGCGGTGCGGCCATCGACGTGCCGCTGATGGTGTTGGTGGCGGTGTCGTTCGTGGACCAGGTGGAGGTGATGTTGATTCCGGGTGCGAAGACGTCGACGCAGGTGCCGCGGTTGGCCCAGGACGGTTTCGCGTCGGTGTTGTTGGTGGCGGAGACGGTGATGGCGGTCGGGACGCGGGCCGGCGACTGGGTGCAGGCGTCGAGCGCGAACAGGCCGAGGAAGCCGTTGCCGGCGGCGATCGCGTAGCTGACGCCGGACGCGATCGACGCGCGGACCGCGTTGTCGAGGGCCGTGTCGGCGCTGCCGCCGAGGCTCATGTTCGCCACGGCGGGCCTCACCGCGTTGGCCGTCACCCAGTCGATGCCGGCGGCGACCTGGGCGGTGGTGCCGCTGCCCTCACAGTCGAGCACGCGTACGGCCACCAGCTGCACGCCCTTCGCCACACCGTAGGCGGTGCCGCCGACCGTGCCGGCGACGTGCGTACCGTGGCCGTTGCAGTCGTCTGCGGTGCCACCGTCGACCGCGTCGTATCCGCTTGCCGCGCGCCCGCCGAAGTCCTGGTGTGAGGTGCGGATGCCGGTGTCGACGATGTAGGCGTGCACGTTCGACGCCGTCGTGTTGTAGGTGTATGCCGCGTTCAGCGGACGATTGCGCTGGTCGATGCGGTCCAGGCCGTAGGACGGCGGGTTCGCCTGCGTGTCGGAGATCCGGTGGATCACGTTGGGCTGCACGAACGCGACGTCCGGGTCGGCCGCCAGCTGACGCGCCTTGCGCGCCGTCATGCTCGTTGCGAAACCGTTGAAGACCTTGGTGTACGAGTGAAGCACGGCCGCCTCGTGCCGGCCGGCCACGGTTCGCGGGGCTTTGCCGGACTTCAGCACCACGACGTAGCTGTCGGGCACCACCTCGGCTCCGGGTACCGCCAGCACGGCGGCTTCCGCGGGTGTCGCCTGTGCACCGGTCGACAGTCCGAAGACCGCGAGCGCGGCGGTCACCGCAGCCGCGGCCCCTCGGCGAATGGTTGTCCTCACCTGAACCTCCCCACGCTGGGTGGTCACACAACAACGTGGGGTGACGCTAGCAGGCTGATCGACGACTGTGAATGGTCTTAATTGTCGTACCGATGGTCTAGCGTTCCGGGCGCCCATCGATCAAGGGAGATGCCGTGGGGAAGTTCGTGCTGCCGGACGAGGACGCCTGGGTGCTGCCGCCGGCCTGGCGCCAGGGTCTGCATCACCGCCGTGGTGGTCAGGTCGTGCCGGACCCGATTCCCACCGGCGCGGACGTCCGGCTGCGAGATCGGCTGAGCTCCGAAAGCGTCGTGAAGACCAGGCGCCGCATGTCGGAGCGCACCGTGATCTTCGACGAGGCGCTTGTCGCCGCGGGGCATCGCTACCTGGACGGCTGGGAGTCGGACACCGATCCCGATCCGCGCGGGGCCGCCGTCGCCGCCATGCTCACCAGCAGCCGGCACGGCGGGACCGCGCGGGAGCTGGTCGATCTGTGGGTGTCCCGGTCCGGCATCGAGTTCACCACCCGGGTCGCCGTGGAACTGATCGGGCTGATCACCACGGGTGCTCTCTGGGCTGTCGATCCGGTCCCGGTGAAAAACTATGAACGAATGTGGCGCGGCAACGACCTGGAGGGCTTCTACTGGTTGGCGGCTGTCGTGCGGTCCCGCCTGGCGGTGGCCTCCGATGCCGACTACGAGCGGGCCACCGAGATCCTCGAGCGGTGCCGGACCACACCGGTCGGCCGGATCGCGACGTCCTACCTGATCCCGACCCGCCTCGACTGGGTCGACGCGGATGTCGCCATGGCCGCGGAGTGGGCGGCCGACGAAACCGGCGGCGAGCGCTTCGGCTGGGGCGATCACCGCCACCTCGTCTGTGTCCTGCTGCTTGCCGCCAGCCGGGTCAGCCACCTCGAACAGCTTCGTGGCACCTTCAGGCTGTCCCTGTTCGGGCTGGAGACCGCGGGGATCGTGGGCACGTTCATGGAGGGTGTCGGGCCGGATGCCGCACCGTTCGTCGCCGATCCCTTCTACCGCGATCTGCTGTGGCTGCACCTCGGGAAGCCGTCCCGTCGCGATCGGCTGAACGCGGAGACTGTCCGGTTGCTCGCGGCGGTCCCGACGGACGAGGCCTTCCGGACGCTGTTGCGGGAAACCGTCGAGGCGCGCCGCAACCGGGCCGGTCTCCTGCTCAAGTCCGGGGCACTTACCCGTTTCCCGGTCCGGGCCCTGCGGATCCTCAGCGAGCGGGAGCCGGTCCACCCGTTGTATACGGATCTGCTCGGTGGGCTGGTGCTCGGCGAGCCGCGGCTCCTTCCGGCGGCCGCGCCGTCGCTGCCGGCGCCGGTCCTGGCCCGGGCGGAAGAGATCGTGGCGACCGGCGGTGCCGGGATCGGATCGACCTGGGTGCGGCTGCTGCGGCGCCGCGGGCCGCAGGGCCAGGAGCTCGACACGGCGGATGACGAGAAGCGGGCGATCGCTGCGCTGGCCGCGGTGCCCACCGAGGAAGCACTCGGTCTGGTGGTGGACCACATCGACGTGAAGTATTTCCGGCCGGCGTTCCTGACCGCCGCCAAGCGTGACCCCCGGCTGGCGTTGCGGGTGCTGGAAGCGAAAGCGGAGGGGTCCGAGGTCGCTCCGGAGCTGCTCCGGGACCATCTGCTCACGTATCCGGAGGTGGCCTCGCACGGTGTGGCCTCGCACGGTGCGGTCCCGGACGGTGTGGTGCCGGACGGTGTGGTGCCGGACGGTGTGGTGCCGGACGGTGTGGTGTCGGACGGTGTGGTCTCGCACGGTGTGGCTTCGGCGGGTGTTACTCCGGAGGTGCTTGCGGTGCCGCCGCGCCGGGCGAACGGCCGGGCGATCCGAGTGCCCGACCTGCCGGAGTGGCTGGTGGTGCCGCGGCTGCCCGCGGTCGTCCTTCGCGACAGTGGGGAGGTGCTGTCGGGGGAAGCGGCACGGGCGCTGTGCGGGCTGCTCGCCGTCTCGAAGATCGCTGAGGCCGCCCCCGGTATCGCCGACGTGCGCGCGCTGTGCGAGCCGGAACATCTCGCCGCCTTCGCGTGGGAGATCTTCGAGCAGTGGCAGGCCGCCCAGTACCCGGCGAAGAGCAACCTGGCGATGGTGGCGCTGGCCCTGTTCGGGGACGACTCGACAGTGCCCGGCCTGGTGGCCCTCTTCCCGTCGTGGGCGTCGAGCAGCATGCGCGTGCGTACCGGGATGGACGTTCTCGCAGCGATCGGCACCGACCTCGCCCTCACCCACCTGAACCGGTTGTCCCGCAAGGCGCGGACAGCGGGCTTCCGCCGGTTCGCCGAGGAGCGTCTCCGGGCCGTGGCCACCGCCCGGAGCCTGCGGCCCGAGGAACTCGCCGACCGGATCGTGCCGGACCTCGGCCTCGGCGACGACGGCCGGACCACCCTCGACTACGGCCCCCGCCGGTTCACCGTCAGCCTCGACGAGCAGCTTCAGCCGCTGCTCACCGACCAGGCCGGCAAAGCGTTCTCCCGGCTGCCCCGGCCGGCCGCCGCCGACGACCGGCCACTCGCGGCGGCCTCCTACCAGCGCTTCGCCGAGCTGAAGAAGGACCTGAAGACGCTCGGCGCCGAGCGGACCCGCGCCCTGGAGGAAGCCATGGTCATGGCGCGCCGCTGGGCAGCGCCGGACTTCCAGCGGTTCCTCGTGCGGCACCCGCTGATGTGGCAGCTCACCCGCCGGCTGCTGTGGGCCACCTTCGACGAGCGGGGTGCGGTGATCGCGACCTTCCGGGCCGCCGAGGACCGCACCTTCGCCGACGTCGACGACAAGACCTGGATCCTCGACGGGGAGGCGACTGTCGGCCTGGCCCACCCGTGGCACTTCGCGGCCGAGCGGTCAGCCTGGGCGGAGCTCTTCGCCGACTACGCCATCATCCAGCCGTTCCCCCAGGTGGGCCGCGAGCTGTTCACCGCCGCCGACGCCGACCCGGCGTCCTGGGCCGGTGCGCCCGTCGAGGGCCGCAAGCTGTTCACGCTCACCGCGCTCGGCTGGGACTTCAGCAGCGGCCACGGCGCGCTCTTCCGCTACTGGCCCGGCAGCCGGACCGCCGAGATCGGGTTCGGCCCCGGCTACCACTGGCAGGACCCGGACGCGCCCCAGCACCTTACCGGCGTCCGGGTCCTGAACGGCGGCGGACAACCGGCCGCCTTCACCGACCTGGGCCCGATCGCCGTCTCGGAGGTGATCCGCGACGTGCGCTACCTGACGACCTGACGCTTCGGCAACCGGCAACCGGCAACCGGCAACCGGCAACCGGCAACCGGCACCCGGCACCCGGCACCCGGCACCCGGCACCCGGCAACCGGCAACCGGCACCCGGCAACCGGCAGCCCGCGCAGCGCACGCTTCCGCACGGTGTGGCGCTGCACCTCCGCACGGTGTGGCGGTGCACCTTTCCACGTTGGGGGTGGCGTGCGCCGGGTCATAGCCGGTGGCTGAGCAGGTGCAGCGGTGCGGCTCGGATGCCGGCCGCGTCGAGTGCTGCCCAGTAGGCGTCGGCAAGGTGAGCGTCGACCGGGCCGGAGACCAGCGGGAGGTCCGGCGTGACCGCTTGCAGCAGCGATTCGAGCTGGCAGGAGGCGATGGCGCCGGGCAGGCCGGGGCGGGTCGAGAGTGGAAGGCCCGGTGTCATCGCGCGGTCGGTGGGGCCGCAGTCCAGCAGGCCGCCGCCGACTACCAGGACGTCTCCCAAGTCCCGCATCCGGGCGAGGGCGCGGCTGGCGTCGAAGCAGTGTGGGAAGGAGTCGTCCACCAGGATCGTGCCTGGGCGGAGCCGGTCGACGTCCACGGTGCCGGGACCGCCGCTGGTCGCCGCCACGATGAGGTCGGCGGCGTAGACCTCGTCCGGAGCGGACGGCGTGGCCGCCACGACGGTGATCGGGCCCGGATAGCCGGCGGTCCGGAGTTCGGCGGCGAGGGCGGTGAGCCGGGTGGCTGCGGCCGGCAGGTCACAGAGCACGAGCGCGGCTGGTGGCTGTGCGGCGCGGGACAGGAGAAGGTGCAGGGAGGACGTACCGATCGAACCGGCGCCTACGACGGCCAGGACGCACTCCGGGAGTTTCCGGTCCTGGGCGGTGAGTGCGGCGAACGTGGTGCGGACGACCGAGGCCGCGGTGACGGCGTGGCCGGTGGTGACCCGGACGCCGGAGCGCACCAGGGCGGTGACGGCGGTCCCGTAGCCGGTGCTCGCGGGGATCATGCCGGCCAGCGAGACGGTACGGGCGCCGTGGGCGGCGGCCAGATCAACGGCGGCGGCGGTGTCAGCGGCGAGGCCGTCGCCGAGTTCGTCGGCGAACCGGGGTACGCAGACGAAGGCGGAGCGGCCGAGCGGGGTGGTGACCGTTTCCAGCAGTCGTGGGGAGCCGTCCGGGAACAGGAGTGCCCGGATGGTTTCGCGGTCGAGGCCGGGCAGCAGGGTGCGTACCTCTGGTGGCAGGTCCGTGGCCAGGGCCGCGAGTTGCGCGGGGGCCGGGAGGTAACCGATCAGCGCGGCATCCAGCTGATCAGCAGGCGACGCGGCTTGCGCTGCCTGGCGCGTGGGTGGCGCGGCGGGCTCCGCCGGTTGGTGATGGCGCGCCGCGGCGGTTTCGAGGTCGGTGCGCAGGTCGGTCAGCAGGCGGTTGAGCAGGGCCGGGGGGATTCGGCCGCGCAGGCTCAGGCGTAGGCCGGCGGCGGTGGGGCGGACGGCGAGCAGGACGTCGGTGCCGGGGGGTGGGGAGAGGTCGGTGTCCGATTCGGGCCAGGAGAGGTGGAGGGTGTCGCCGCGGATCGGGCCGAGGGCGTCGAAGTCGAGGTAGGTGAAGAAGTACTGCCAGCCTTCGGGGGCGGTGAAGACGCGGGAGCGGGCTTCGGTGACGGCGGCGGCCATGCGGCGTAGGTCGGCGGGGAACTCGGTGGGTGGGCCGGGGCGGACAGCGACGGCGGTGGCGCACGGGCCGAACAGGTGGGCTAGATCGGACAGGGCATGGTCGCGGCCGGTGACCGCGACACCCACGACCGGGTCACGGTCGGCGGGAGACGGATCGGTGTGGCCGGTGAGGGGCGGAGCGGTGAGGCGGGCGAGGGCGCGGTGGTAAGCCGTGAGTACTGGCGCGAACGGGGTCACGCCCGCCGCGGTGGCCAGTTCGTGTAGGGCGGTGACGATGGCTGGACCGAGGGTGGCGCCGACTGACGTGACGGGGCCGGTGTCGAAGCTGATCCGGTCCTGCGGGACGGGTGTTGGGGTCAGGGCGCTGAGCAGGCGGGCGTAGTCGCGGAAGGTGGAGCGCGGCGGGGGGAGCGTGCCGCCGTCATAAACGGTCAGCAGTTCACGGAGCAGCAGCGCCACGCTGTAGCCGTCGCCGATCAGATGGTGCGCGTGCGTCAGCAGGACGTGCTCGTCCGGGCCGAGGCGCAGCAGGCGTAGCCGGACCAGCGGCCAGGACGCCGGGTCGAAGGTGTGTGCCCGTTCGGCGGTGATCTCCTCGTCCACGGGTCCGGGGTTCGGCTCGTAGCCGACGAGCAGGCGGGGGATGTGGGGGAGTTCCTGCTGGAGCGGTGGGTGGAAGACGGTGCGCAGCATCGGGTGCCGGGCCACGAGTACGTCGACGGCCTGCTGGAAACGGTCCGGGTCGAGGGGGCCGTGCAGGCGAGGTGCTGCCAGCCAGGTCGACGGGGTGCCGATGGCGTCGGCCAGGAGGAAACCGCGCTGGGTGAGGGTGAGCGGGTAGGCGCCGGCGGATTCGGCCGTGGTCGGCTCCGGCTGCTCGGTGGCGGTGGCGGTGGCGGTGGCGGTGGCGGTGGCGGTGGGGGTGGCGGTCGCGTCGATGATCGCGGCCAGCTCAGCGAGGGTCCGGTGCTGGTAGACGACGGTCGGCCGGGGGAGGGCCGGGAGGTCGGTCTCGAGGGCGGCGAACATCTCCAGTACGCCGATCGAGTCACCGCCGAGCGCGAAATAGTCGTCGTCCCGGCTCACCTGTTCCAGGCCGAGCTGACGGGACCAGACCTGGGCCAGAAGCCGCTCGGTCGCGGTGACGGCATGATCGATCTTGGCGGCGGTGCGGTCGATCTTGCCGGTGGGGGTCTCCGGGAGAGCCGGCATGATTTCGAAGCGGGCCGGGACCAGGTAGGAGGGGAGCAGGCCTTCGAGGTACGCGCGCAGCTCAGCCCCGCTCGGATCGGTGCCCTCACGGGGCTGGACCCAGGCGACCAGGCGGGAGCCGTCGACGCGTACGGCGGTGCGGTCCACGGCCGGATGCCCGTGCAGGACGGCCGCGACCTCACCCGGCTCGACGCGGTACCCGTGGATCTTCACCTGGTCGTCGGCCCGGCCACGGAACCAGAACAGCCCGTCCTCGTCCCGCACCGCCAGGTCACCACTGCGGTACCAGCGCTGCCCCTCCCGCTCGACGAAAGCCCTGGCCGTCTGCTCCGGATCGTCCAGATACCCCTCAGCCACGCCGATCCCGCCGATGTGGAGCTCCCCGGCCTCACCCGGGGCGCACGGCCGCCCGTCCTCGCCGACCACCTCGGCCAGGGCACCGCCGACCGGGCGCCCGATCGGCAGGCGCAGGACGTCGTCACCGGGACGCTCGCTGATCACGTGGTAGGTGGCGTTGATGGTGGTCTCGGTCGGGCCGTAGAGGTTGGCGATCCGCTGACCGGAGCCGAACAGGTCGAACCATCGGCGCACGTGCGCGGGGGAGAGCTCTTCGCCGCCGACGTGGACCCAGCGCAGGGCGGACAGGTCCGGCTTCTGCTTCTCCGCGGCGATGAGGAGCCGCTCCCACAGGGTCGGTACCGAGCTCCAGACGGTGACCCGGTCCCTCTGCACGCGGGCCAGCAGTTCAGCCGGGTCGCGGACGACGTCCCGGTCCCAGGCGACGACGGTGGCGCCGACGAGCAGCGGGGCGAGCAGCTGCCGTACCGAGGCGTCGAAGCAGATCGACGCGGTCTGCGCGAGCCGGTCGCCGGCGCGGTAGCCGAAGGTCGCCACGGACCAGTCGAGGTAGTTCGCCATCGCGCGGTGGGTGACCGGCACACCCTTGGGGCGGCCGGTCGAACCGGAGGTGAAGATGACGTACGCGGTCTGCTCCGGGCGCGTGGCCACCGGGGGCGGCGCGGCGGGGGATGCGGTGCCGGCTTCGGTGGAGGCCTCGACGACGGTGAAGCTGCCGAGAGCCCGGGCCGCGTCGCGGGTGGAGGGATCACCGACGACCACGTCGGCGCCGGCGCGGGTCAGCTGCGCGGACAGGCGGGCCGGCGGGTGGGCGGCGTCCAGCGGAACCCAGGCGGCGCCGGCCTTGAGGATGGCGACGACGCCGATGACGGTCGCCGCTCCCGACCCGGTGAGCAGGCCGATCCGGCGGGCGCCGGTGGAGGCAGAGTGGGCGCCCGTGGCGGTCAGGCGGGCGGCGAGGTGGTCGGAGGCCAGGTCGAGCTCGAGGTAGGTGAGCGGGGTGCCGTTGGTGAGGACCGCTGTCGCTTCGGGGGTGAGGCGGCACTGGGCACGGATGCGCTCGACGATCGGCACGGTCTCCCGCGAGGGCGGCGTGGCATGGGCTATAGCGGTCAGCTCGGCCAGGTGGTCGGCAGCCAGGCGTTCCACTGTCGCCCTCTGGAACAGCGACTCCGGGTAGTTCCAGGAGAAGTGCAGGGCGCCGCTCGCCTCGAAACAGACCAAGCCCAGGCGGGTCGCGGCGGACGCTGTACCGGCGGTGGTCGCCACCACGTGCTCCGCTGTCGCACCCGCGCCGGGGAACCTCGCGAAGCTGAAACTCGCCGGGCTCGCGGTCCGCGGTCCGGCGCCTCCCACCGCCAGCATCCGCGCTATGTCCACCGTGGAGACCGAACCGTGCTGCTCAGCCGCCAGCCACGCCTGACGGAGCCGATCGGCGAGTGCCTCGGCCGGCTCGTCGGCGGAGACGTGGGCGAGGATCGGCAGGGTGTCCGCGAACGGCCCGGCCATCCGGTCCACTCCGGCCAGGCGAGCGGTGCGCCCGGCGCGAGCCACCGCGACCGGCACGGCCGCCTGGCCACTCCACCGCGCCAGGCAGCGGACGTAACCGGCCAGGAGAAGATGGAACAACGACACACCGGCGGTGCGGGCTTTATCGGTCAGGAGTGCGGTGAGTGCCGGGTCGGCCTCCTCCTGATGTACGGCGTACGGCGCTTGCGGACCGGCTTCCGGGTCACCATCGACAGGAAGACCCAGCCAGGGGTACGACGTGAGCCTCTCCCGCCAGAAAGCGAGATCGTCCTCCGCCGGTGCGGTGCGCGCCGCCTCGTGATCGGCGAACGTGGCACGGGGCGGTTCGGGCAGCTCAGCACCGGCGTACAGGGACCAGAGCTCGTCGCCGAGGACCGCGATGCTGTACCCGTCGGCGGCGGCGTGATGCACGACCAGGATCACGTGTGCCCGGCTCCGGTCAGCGGCCAGCACGGCACGGATCGGAGCCTCCCGCGTCAGGTCGAAGGTCCGGTTGCGCAGTACGGCGTCCAGCTCCTCGACCGGCCCGGTCAGCGTGGTCTCGGTGAACCAGTCCGGCCGTCCGCTGCCCGGTGCCGCGACATACTGGCCGTCCGGCCCGAACCGCACCCGCAGCATGGGATGGCGCCGCTCCAGCTCGGCGAAGGCGCGACCCAGCCGGTCCGGATCGACAGGTCCGGTCACGGTCTGCCTGACGTACGCGTACGCCGGCACTGTGGGGTAAAGACGCCCGGTGGTGTGGAAGGCAAGCTGAACCGGGCTCAGCGGGAAGATCTGCCCGCCGGTCAGGTGGCGGGCGAGCTCGGCGGTGGTCCGGTGC
Source organism: Actinoplanes sp. GCM10030250 (assembly GCF_042666575.1). Lineage (NCBI taxonomy): Bacteria > Bacillati > Actinomycetota > Actinomycetes > Micromonosporales > Micromonosporaceae > Actinoplanes > Actinoplanes sp. GCM10030250. The sequence continues at coordinate 102,421 of NZ_JBHTDO010000036.1, forward strand.
TCGAAGAAGAGGGTGGTCGAGAGCGTTCGGCCGAGCCGGGTCTCCAGGGCTTTGACCAGGTCGACGGCGGTCAGGGAGTCGAGGCCGAGCGCCAGGAACGGTTCGTCGGGTCCGATGGTCTCCGGCTGCCGTTCGAGGGGGTCGGCCAGGAGCTCCCGGACGATTGCCACGATCTCGTCGTATCCGGCTCCGGTGGGTGTGGTTGCCGGTGCGGTCTTCGCCGGGGGTGCGGCGGGCTCTTCGGCCTGTCCTGGGCTTTGGTTCGTTGTCGCGGTGACCAGCACCTGCGGGGTGTTGAGGGCGGCGGCGGCGCTGAGGATGTCCGGAACCTGGTCGAGGGGCAGCGTGTTGCCGCCGGCTTGCATGCCGGTCACGGCCATGCCGCCGCCGGAGAGGGGTGGAAGGTTGACGGAGACGAAGCGGCGGCCGGCTTTCTGTTCGGCTGCGGCGAACGCGTCGAGGTAGGCGTTGCCGGCTACGTAGTCGCCCAGGGCTCCGGCCAGGCCCGGGTGGACGGAGGAGATCGAGGACAGAGCGATGAACAGCGGGTTCTGCCCGTGGAGGGCCTCGGTGAGGAGGCGGGTGCCGTGGACCTTGGCGGCGAGGCTGTCGGTGATCTCGGCGGGAGTCTTTGAGCGGAGGCTGCCGGGGCGGACCACCCCCGCTGCCTGGATGACGACGTCGAACTCGCGGCCGGCGGTCAGGGCGGTCACGTCGGCGGGGTCGGTGATGTCGGCTGCCTGGTAGGTGGCTGTCGCGCCGAGGGTGCGGAGTTCGGCGAGAAGGCCGGTGGGTGCGGGGGACCGCCCGGTCAGGAGGAGGTGGGGGTGGCCGCGGCGGGCCAGGTGGCGGGCGATCGTGGCGCCGGTGGCTCCGGCTCCGCCGACGATGAGGTAGCGGCCGTCAAGGGGGAGGGTGACGGGGGTGGCTGTCGGAGGGATGGCTGCCGGAGGGGCGGCTGTCGGAGGGGCGGCGAAGTCGCGGGTCAGGCGGCGGCCGTTGCGCCAGGCTACGAGTTGGGCGGGGCCGGGGTGAGGGGGATCGGCGGCCTCCTGGGTCAGGGCGGCGCGGTGGAGTTCTTGGGTGTCGGTTGAGGAGAGGTCGATCAGGCGTACGCCGAGATCTGGATTTTCGTCGGCCAGGGCCATCACCAAGCCGGACCAGATCGCGTGGGTGGGGTCTGGGGTTTCGGCGCCTGCGCCGGTGGTGTGGACGTCGTGGGTGACCACCAGGAGATGGCCGGATCGGGGAGCGGTCGTCAGCGCGGTGGCCGCGGAGGTTACGACGGTGCCGAAGGGTGTGGAGCTGTCGGCGGGAGTGGCGGTCAGGACGGTGACGGGGGCGGGGTTCGGGGCGGGAGACAGGGCTGGGGCATCTACCCATCGGGGGAGGGAGAGGGTGGGGTCGGTGATCCAGTAGCGGCGGCGCTGGAAGGGGTAGGTGGGTAGTGGGACGCGGCGGGTGCCCTTGTCGAGGTGGGTGCGGTCGAGGGGGACGCCGCGGAGCCACAGGTGGGCGGCTGTGGAGAGCAGGGCGTGGGTGGTGGTGCCGGCTGGGCGTACATCTGCGTTGTCGTAACCGGCGGCATGCAGCTCGGCGACCTCGGGTGCGCGCCCGATCGGCGCTACCCGGGGGACGGATGTCAAATGGTCGGCCAAGTCACCTTGGACGATTGCGGCGAATCGGTAGGGGCCGTCGTCGCGGGCGGTGGAGGCGGTTGCGCACACGTCGGATTCGTGTAGTTCCGGGTGGTTGTGGAGGTGTTCGGCGAGGTTGGTGGCGGCGGCCTGCAGGGCGTCGGGGGAGTGGGCCGACAGGGTGAGCAGATGGGGTCCGGCGGGGTGCGTCTGCGGGGTGGGCTGGGTCTGCGGGGCTGGCTGCGTCTGCGGGGCGGCGGAGAGGATTGCGTGGGCGTTGGTGCCGCCGAAGCCGAAGCTGTTGACGCCGGCTATTAGAGGGCCGTCCCAGGGGCGCCGTTGGGTCACCACTTCGAAGCCGGCGGCGGCCAGGTCGAATCGGTCCGACGGGCGTTCGTGGTGCAGCGACGGTGGGAGCTCTCGGTGGTGCAGTGCGAGCACTACCTTGACCAGCGCGGGCATACCGGCGGCGTTCAGCAGGTGACCGATATTGGTCTTCACCGAGCCGAGCAGGCGCTTCCGGTGGCCGGGCAGTGGGGAGAAGGCGTGCGCGAGCGATCTGGCCTCGATCGGGTCACCCACGGGGGTCCCGGTGCCGTGGGCTTCCACATAGGAGACATGTGCGGGATCTACACCCGAGTTCCGGTACGCCTGGGCGATCACTTCCTGCTGCACGAGAGGGTTCGGCGCCATCAGACTCAGTGAGCGGCCGTCGTTGTTGACAGCGGTGCCGCGAACAACGGCGAGCACCTCGGCGCTGCCGGCACCCCTGTCGGCGTCGGCGTCGGCGCCGGCGGCGGCTTCGGCTTCGGTGAGGCGGGTCAGTACCAGGGCGGCGCCGCCCTCGCCGGGTACGAAGCCGTCGGCGTCCGCGTCGAACGCTCGGCATCGGCCGGTGGGTGAGAGCGCCTGGGCGGCCCTGAGCAGGCGTTCGCCGGTTGCGGTCAGGTTGAGGTTGACGCCGCCGACCACCGCGACGTCGCAGTCGCCGGCGGTCAGGCTCAGGCGGGCCAGGTGCAGGGCCATCAGCGCGGACGAGCAGGCGGTGTCGACGGCGAGGGCCGGTCCGTGGAGGTCGAGCAGGTGCGCCACCCGGGCGGCGGTGAGGTTGCGCAGCGTGCCGGTGAGGGCGTGCGGGCCGGGGTCGGCGCCGGCCAGCAGCTCCGGGTAGCCGCTTTCGCCTACGGCGGCGAAGATTCCGATCCGGCGTTGGTGGCGGCGGGGTCCCGCGTATCCGGCGCGCTCCAGCGCCTCGTGTGCCAGCTCCAGGAAGATCCGCGCATGCGGGTCGAGGTGGCGGGCCTCGGCGTCGCTGATACCGAAATAGCCGGCGTCGAACTGGGCCGGATCGGACAGGAACGCCCCGTGGCCGCCGCCGGACCAACGGGTCACCGGGGTGACGCTGTCGCGGCCGGCGAGGAGGTTCGCCCAGAACTGCTCGGGTGTGTCAGCGTCGGGGAACCGGCATGCCATTCCGATGATCGCGATGTCCGTACTGGTCACGGCCGGTTCGGGTGTTGCGGCTCGGCCGGCTTTTCCGGCGGCCGCTCCGGATGTTGTGGCGGGTTGCGCCGGTGCGGCGAGGGCGGCCAGGAGGAGGTCGGCCAGGGCGGGAACGGTCGCGCCGTCGCGCAACAAGACCGGGCTCAGGGTACGGCCGACAGCGTCCTCGAGGCCGGCCAGCACCTCCATGGCGGCCAGCGACGAACCGCCGATCGCCAGGAAGCGGTCCTCGGGCCCGATGTGCTCCGCCGGGATTCGCAGGACGCGGGCCCACTCCGCGCGGACCGTCTCCTCGACCTCTTTGCGGGTCCACAGCGCTGTGTGCGGTCGTGCGGTGCTGTCGCCCGCCGGCACTTCGACCTCGGGCCGGGCTCGTTCTATTTCGGGCTGGGTTCGTTCTATTTCGGGCCGGATGCGGTCTCGCAGGGCCTGGCGGCGCAACTTTCCGCTGGTGGTGCGCGCGAACGCGCCGTTCGGCACGACGTCGAGCTCGACTCCGTCGTACCCCAGCGCCTCTGCCACGCGCGACCGCGCACGGACCGCAACCTCAGGATCGGCCCGGACCGCCGACGCGGCCAGGAAGAGCACGACCCGCTCGCGGCCGGTCGCCGGATCGGTGGTGCCGACCACCGCGATCGGGCCCGTGGCCAGGCCCGGAGTGCCGGCCGCCACCTCCTCCAGATCGGGCGCGTGGAAGTTCCGGCCGTGCACGAACAGCACGTCCTTGTGCCTGCCCGTCACACACAGTCGCCCGTCCCGGAGAAATCCGAGATCACCGGTGCGCAGCCAGCCGTCGGCGAACGCCTCAGCGGTGGCTTCCGGATCACCGTGATAGCCCCGGGTGACGTTCGGGCCGCGGAGCTGGATGTGGCCGACGAGACCGTTCTCGATCGGCTCCCCGGTGTCGTCGGTGACCCGGATCTCGCAGCCGGGCACGGGACGGCCGACGTCCATGAACTCCACCGCGGGCGCGCCGGGTGCCGCGTCCACCGCGACACCACGGGCGAGCGCGGCCCGGCTCAGCCGATGCGGGCGGGCCAGCTCGCCCATCGGCGGGCAGGAGACGGCGACGGTCGCCTCGGCCAGGCCGTAGACCGGCTGGAGTGCGTGCGGGTCGAGCTTCGCTCGGCTCAGCCTGTCCGCGAATGATCGCCAGACGGACGGCGAGATCGGTTCCGCGCCGACCATCATCAGCCGGACGCTGCTCAGGTCGAGGCCGTCGAGCACCTCGTCGCTCACCCGGCGGACGGTCAGGGCGAGCGCGAAGTTCGCCGCGGACAGGATGGTCGCGCGGTGCCGGGCGGCGGTCCGCAGCCACAGCTCGGGGCGCTTCGCGAAGGCGAGCGGGCTGATCCGTACCTGCTTGCACCGCAGGTGGAGCGGGACCAGGTGGGTGCCGATCAGGCCCATGTCGTGGAAGTAGGGCATCCACGTGACCACGACGTCGGACGGGCCGGCGCCGGCGGCGAGCCGGGCCTGCTCGAGGTTGGCGGTGAGGTTGCCGTGGGTGAGCTCGACACCCTTGGGGGTGCCGGTGCTGCCCGACGAGAACTGGAGGAACGCCAGGTCGGCGGGGCTTGCGGCGAAGGGCTCGGCGAGCGGGGTGGCGGCGCGTAACGCGGAAAGGTCCAGCCGCCGGGCGCCGTCGAGGGCGCCGGCCAGGGCTGCGTCCAATGCGGCGTCGCCGGCCAATGGCGGCCGGCCGAGCAGGTGCCAGACTCCGGCCAGGCGGTCCGGTTCCGGAGGCAGGGGTACGGCCACGACGCCCGCCAGGACCGCGCCCCAGAAGAGCGGCAGGAACTCGGCGCTGTCGTCGGCGACGATCAGTAACGGATCACCCGCGGACAGCCCGGCCTGGCGGAGGCCACCACCTATGCGGAGAGCGGCTGCGTACAGCTGCGCGTAGGTGGTGATCCGCTCGCCACCGGAGCCGTCGACGTGGACAACGACCTGGTCCGGCGCTTCCGTGGCGGCACGCACCAGCACGTTGATCATCGTCATGAGCGGAACCCTACCGACGGTACGGTCAGCGGCCTCCGGCGCGGAAGACCTCGCTCACCGTACGCAAAACGACCTTGACGTCGAGCCAGAGTGACCAGTTCTCGATGTAGTAGTTGTCGAACCGCGCCCGATCGGAGATCGGGGTGTCCCCGCGCAGGCCACTGACCTGGGCCAGACCGGTCAGGCCGACCGGAACCCGATGCCGCATCGCATACTCCGGGTAATCGACCGAGAACCTGTCGACGAAGTACGGCCGCTCCGGTCGCGGGCCGACGATGCTCATGTCGCCGCGCAGCACGTTCCACAGTTGCGGCAGTTCATCCAGGGAGGTTCGCCGCATGAACCGGCCGATCGGGCCGACCCGCGGATCGTCGCCGATGTTCCAGTTGGTCTGCGACTCCTTCTCGTCGGCGGGCCGCATCGAGCGGAACTTGAGCACGTTGAACGGCTTGCCGTAACGGCCGACCCGCTGCTGCCGGAAGATGATGCCCCGGCCGCCCTCCAGGAACGTGGCGATCGCGCACAGCAGCAGAATCGGGCTGAGCAGCAACAGGGCCACTGTGGCGACAAGCAGGTCGGAGGTGCGCTTCACCGCGAACCTCGGGCCGTCGAGCACCGGGCGCCGCAGCCGGACCACCGGGATCGCGCCGATGTGGTCGGGCGCGCCGGTGCCCTGCGGGAACTCGCGCAGGCGGGGCACCATCCACAGGTCACAATCGCGCAGGCCGGGCGCGAGCACCGTACGCAAGAGTTTGCTCTCGGGTGTGTCCACGTCGGCGATGATGACCACGTCGCACTCGGTCTGCTGGACGAGTTTCTCCAGCTCGTTGAGCTTGCCGACGAACGGCATGCTCTCCTTGCTGTCGTGACCGGTCCGGGCCACGTCGACGAAGCCGCCGAACCGCAGGCCGTACTGCGGGTAGCGGCGCAGCAGCCGGGCCAGCTCGATGGCGACCGGTCCACCGCCGACGATGATGGCGCTGTGCTCCACCCAGCGGCGGCGGCGTGCCATCAGGACCACCATGCGGCTCACCGCACGCGCGGGCAGTAGCAGTACGGCGGAGATCGCGGCCAGGCGCAGGAAACCGTCCACGTTGTCGATCGAGTCGTGCCGGATGGCCACCACCATGGCGACGATGCCGGTGCCGGTCAGCATCCGCAGGTAGAGGCTGGGAAGTTCGTCGAGGACACTCAGGTGCCGGCGTGCCCGGTACAGGCCGCCGACGGCGAAGACACCGACGGTGACGAACGCGGTGGCGACCGTGGCCTTCCAGAACTGCTGGCTCCAGGCCAGCGGCGCGAGGAAGGCGACGAGGTCGCCGGGCAGGGTGAGCATCCAGGCACGCAGCGGCCGGGTGCGTTTGGCGGAGGCGGAGGCGAGGTACGGCAGGACGACAGTGGAGCCGAGATCCCCGTCGGGGACGATGAGCCGCTCGGTCTCCGGGTCGTCCTTGGCGGCGCCGCCGGTGCGCTGGGCCGGGATCGACAATTGACGACCCTCCTGTGACGGCGTCCACCAGCCGAACGAGCCATTGTGCCTTTGCTCGCCCGGATCGCCGGCGGAGATTTCCGTTGGCTGATGGCCCGGAAGCGCCGGGCCAATGTGTTGGATCATCGAATCCCCCGTGCGATGAACACGGTTCGACTACCGTGATCGAGGCGGATCGTAAAGGTTCAGATCAGTCGATGCCACCCCGGTACCTGGCATTTGTAGTCTTTGCCCAGTTCGTTTTCATCCCGGAAACGTGCCTAAGGGTGTGATCTTCACCATTGATGTCCGGCGAAGCATGCGCGTTTTCCACGGCATCGCCCGGTGTCCGCTGCTCACGGTCCACGAGCGGCCCCATTCCGGCTTGCGTGCGTCAGTAGCATCGTCGCCATGCCGACCCGACAGCCGATCTACGACTCGGACTCCACCGCGGTGATGGAGCCGGTCGACACCCCGGAACCGGGGAAGCACGCGGAGCGCAAGCCGCGTAAGAAGTGGAAAATCGCACTGATCATCCTGCTTGTGCCGATCGTCCTCGCCGGGATCGGCCTCGCGGGCGGCGCGTGGTACCTGAAGTCCGTCGAAGGCGACCTGGACCGGGTCGACGCGTTCGACCAGGTACCCGAGGCGACCCGCCCGCAGAAGGAAGCCGCCGCCGGCGAGGCCAAGAACTTCCTGCTGCTCGGCAGCGACTCCCGCGACCCGGAGAACGACGGCGGCTCACGCAGCGACACGATCATCGTGCTGCACGTGACGAAGGACCAGAACGCCGCCCAGCTGATCTCCATCCCGCGCGACACCTGGGTACACATCCCCAAGTCGGCCGACGGCAAGCACGGCAACACCAACGCCAAGATCAATGCGGCGTTCGCGTGGGGCGGCGTGCCGCTGATGGTGCAAACTGTCGAGGACTACACCACCGTCCGGATCGACCACGTCGCGCTCGTGGACTTCGCCGGGTTCAAGGAGATCGTCGACGCGCTCGGCGGGGTGGAGGTCGACGTCGAGACGTCGTTCACCTCGACGCACTCGCTGAACGCCAACAGCATCCGAAAATTCGAGAAGGGCCCGCAGGAGATGGACGGCGCCGCGGCGCTGGACTACGCCCGCGAGCGGTACGCGTTCAAGGACGGCGACTTCGCCCGCATCCGCCACCAGCAGCAGGTCATCAAGGCGATCCTGAACAAGGCCGTGTCCGGTGGCGTGCTCACCAACCCGGGCCGGCTGAACTCGTTCCTCAAGGCGACCACGAACACGGTGAGCGTCGACAAGGACATGAACATGGTCGACATGGCGATGGACCTGCGCCACCTGCGCAGCGAGAACCTGGGCTTCTACACCAGCCCGACGAAGGGCACCGGCATGATCGGCAGCCAGAGCGTGGTGCTGCCGGACAAGGCGAAGGCGAAAGCCCTGTTCACCGCCGTACGCAAGGACGACGCGTCCACGATCAAGTCCCTCGCCGAGGCTAAGTAGCGGGTTGCGTGGGGTTTCTGGGCCGCTCTCCGGAGCGGCCCAGCCCCGTTCCGCCTCCGGCCCGTTCCTGCCCGGCCGCGGCTCCGCCCGCCGTGCTGCGTTTCGCCCGCCGGGTCGCGCTTCCGCCCGCCTTGCCTGCGCCGGCCGTATCTTGGGGCGCCCGGCCTGCGCCGATCGTGTTTGTGTCTGTCTGCCGTGTCCGTGTGGGCGCGTCCCGTTCTCCGCTCTTCGCGCACTCTCGCGAGGGGGACGGTTTGGGGCAGGGATGGCCACGCAGGGCGGTCAGGCTTGATCCCTGCGTGGACCATCCCTGCCCCAAACCTTGCCTGGTTGCGGTTGGCGAGGCGGCTCCAGCCAGGCGAATCGATGGGCGCGAGAGCGGCATACACCCGCGAGATCTGGCCGAATAAGATCATCCGGCGGTGCCCTGATGCGGCTATTTCGTGCACGTCGCTGAATGGCTGAATAACTGCTGGGGGAAGCGATTCCGACGCGTCTCGCGAAGTGTTAACCCGCGCGCCGAATAGTCGTAATCAGCAATCTGCGTGAGAGCCACTTTCCGCTTTGCCGCGATTTTCGCTCCACCATGCCTCGCATCGGCGACTTGAGGACGAACGTTCCCATGCCCCGCCCTGATCTCCTGACCCACCCCGCTTCACCCCGCTTCACCCCGCTTCGCCCCGCTTCGCTCGGCCGCCCGTGCCGCCCCGGCCTGGCCTGGCTCGGCGGGGGCTTGCGGTGGCTGGGTTGGGTGTCTGGGCTACGGCTCGATCGGGCTCGGCCGGTATCCAAGCATGTAACGCGGGCGCCATGGGGTGCGTCAGTGCCAGCCGGGATACGCGTCGGGGGGGGTGAGCCCTGGCACTGACCACTTCGGACGGGCATGGGCCGATCGCTGGGGGCCTCCGTGCAACGGTCGCTCGGCTCGCTCGGCTCGGCTCGGCTGGTCGTCAGAGGTGCCTTGGGGCCGCGTTGGGGCGCCGCTCAAGGCCAGCTGAGGGTG